>DASUTC010000304.1 GCA_036374795.1 Herpetosiphonaceae bacterium | reverse complement strand
GCTCTCATGCACCTGCGGATGCTGGCCCAGCACCGTCTCTACCTCGCCGGGCTCGACGCGGAAGCCGCGAATCTTGACCTGATGATCGATGCGACCCAGAAACTCGATGCTGCCATCGGGGAGATAGCGCGCCAGATCGCCCGTGCGATACAGCCGACCGCCCGGCGCTGTGCTAAAGGGATCGGGGATAAACATGGAGGCCGTCAGATCGGGCCGGTTGAGGTAGCCGCGTGCCAGTTGCACGCCGCCGATATGCAGCTCGCCGGGCACGCCCACCGGCAGCGGCTCCATGCGCTGATCCAGAATATAGATCTGCGTGTTGTCGATCGGACGGCCAATCGCCGGACGCCTGGGCCAGTCCGCGACCTGACGCGGCAGCGTGAGCGCGGTGACGACGTGCGCCTCCGACGGGCCGTACTCGTTGTAGAGCGTACAGTCGGGAAGCTGCCGGAGCATCGCCGTGATCGCCGGCGTAAGCTGAAGCTGCTCCGAGCCGGAGATGATCTGCCGCAGCCGACACCTGCCGTGCTGCTCGACGCGGAAGCCCTCGGCGACCTGCTGGAGCGCAACTGCCGGAATGAACAGCCGCTGGATCTCCTGCTCCGTCAGCAGCGCCGCCAGATTGACGACATCGCGCCGCTGCTCCTCGGTGATGCTGACGACGGTGCCGCCCGTTGCCCAGGTGCTGAACAAATCCTGAAACGAGACATCGAAGCTGAGCGAAGCGAACTGGAGCGTCCGCGCGCCCGGCGGCAGGACGTTATGGCGGACCTGCCATCCCAGCAGATTCAGCAGCACCCGGTGCGTCATCGCGATCCCCTTGGGCCTGCCGGTCGAGCCGGAGGTGTAGGTGATATACACGAGCGCATCGGCGAGCGTGTGGCGGGGCGGATCGCTGGCCGGAGCCTGCGCGATCTGCGGCCAGTCGGTATCCAGCCGCACCATCCGGGCCGCGTGCGCAGGCAGCGCCGACTCCAGACGCTCGACGGTGAGCAGCACCGAGACGCCAGCATCCGCCAGCATAAACGCCAGGCGCTCCTGGGGATAGGCCGGATCGAGCGGCACGTACGCGCCGCCTGCCTTGAGGATGCCCAGCGCCGCGATCACCTGCTCGATCGAGCGCTCCATACAAATCCCGACCCGCGTCTCAGGCATGGTGCCGCGTGCCTGGAGATAGTGGGCGAGCTGATTGGCGCGCTCGTTCAGCTCACGGTACGTCAACTGGACATCGCCGAAGATCAGCGCGACCGCGTCGGGCGTGCGAGCGACCTGCGCCTCGAACACCTGCGGCACGCTCTGCGCGTCGAGTCCTGGCGCTTCCGTGGCGTTCCAGGTCTTCAGCAGCAGATGCCGCTCGGCAGCCGTCAGCAGCGATAGATCCGCCAGGCGCTGATCCGGCTGGGCGGCGATCTGCTCCAGAATCGTCTGGAAGTGGCCCAGCATCCGCTCGATCGTCTCCGGCTCGAAGCGGCTGGACTCGTACCCGATCCGCACCTCAAGCGCTTTGCCCGGCACAGCCTGCACCGTCAGCGGGTAGTTCGTCGTCTCGACCGTCTCGATGTCGCGCATTGCCAGCCGCGAGGTCGTGCCCTGCACTGTCTCGTCGGCGAACTGATACACGGGCATGTTCTCGAAGACGACAATGCTATCGAATAAGGACGTGCCGCCCGGAATATCGCTCCACTTTTGCACCTGCGCCAGCGGCGTATACTCGTACTGGCGCAGCTCAAGCTGCCGCTGCTGGAGTGCCTGGAGCCAGTCACGGATCGATGTTTCGGGCGTTACCTGGACGCGGAGCGGCAGCGTGTTGATGAACAGCCCGATCATCTGCTCCACGCCAGCAAGCTCCGGTGGACGGCCAGCGACGGTCACGCCGAAGACGATATCGCGCTCGCCGCTGTAGTGGCTCAGCAGAACGGCCCACGCGCCCTGGACCACCGTGCTCAGCGTCACGCGCTGCTGGCGAGCCAGCGCTTGCAGCGCCCCGGTCGTCTCCTCGCTCAGCACTGCACGCTGCGACTGGTAGGCGTCGGCCTGATGGTCCGCAGACGCGGTCGCGCGCTCCACGCGCAGCGGCGTCGGCGCGGTAAACCCCGCGAGCATCTCGCGCCAGAAGCCCTCGGCCTGCGCATGGTCCTGCCGTTTGAGCCAGGCGATATAGTCGCGGTAGGGTCGTGGGCGGGGCAGCCGCGCATCTCGCCCGCTGCAATGCGCCTCGTAGTAGGTAAAGAACTCGCGCAGCACCAGCGGAATACACCAGCCATCCAGCAGGATGTGATGGCTCGTCAGGAGTAACTTATAGGTGTCGTCCGCGATCCGGCACAACGTCAGACGCAGCAGCGGCGCCTTGCCCAGAGTAAAGCCCCGGCGGCGCTCGTCGACCAGCAGATCGCCGAACGCCTCGTCTTGCTCGATCGCCGACAGGTCGCGCCAGTCGTGCTGCTCGATCGGCGGCCTGACATGGCGATGCACTACCTGCACCGGCTCGTCGAGATCTTCCCACAAGAAGGCGGTGCGCAAGATCGCGTGCCGGTTGATGACCTGCTGCCAGGCGTGCTCGAAGGAGTCCAGCCGGAGGTCGTCCTGAAGCGTGCAGTGGTGCTGCTCGACGTACAGCCCACCGGCGGGATCGTAGAGGCTATGGAACAGCATGCCATGCTGTGTCGCCGAGACAGGGTACATATCTTCGATGGTGTTGTGCTGCATGGGCATGGTCATTATCCTTCCTGGATGGTACGAGCATTGGCAATCAGTTTATCGATCTGTTGCTGGTTGAGGCCGATCAGCGGAAAGTCCGACGGCGTATAGCCTCCGGCGTCGGGCGAGAGACAGTGGGCGATCAGCGCTTGCAGCTCGGCGATGAATCCGTGGGCCAGGCGCTCGATCGTCGCCTGCCGATGAACATGCCTGCTGTACGTCCATGTCATCTGGAGCGCGCCTGCGGCCACAAATCCGTTGATGTCGATCAGGTGCTGCCGCTCACCGCGTGGGCTGTGCTCCGGCCCATACGCCGCCGTAGCAAGCCGAAATGGCGCTGCTTCGGGCAGGGCCTGGTCGAACTGTCCCAGGTAATTAAAGCTGATCTCCGCCCTGGGCAGCGCGCGGAGCTGTGCCACAGCCTCGGAATCAGCGCGCAGATAGCGCAGGATACCATATCCGATTCCGCGCCGGGGCACCCGCCGGAGCTGCTCTTTGACACTCTTTATCGCCGTGCCCGGCTCCCAGGCATCGCTCAGGTCCAGGTAGACCGGAAAGAGGCTGGTGAACCAGCCGACCGTGCGCGAGAGATCCACGCCGTCGAAGAGATCTTCGCGTCCGTGGCCTTCCAGATCGAGCAGCAGCCCGCGCTCTCCGAGCCAGTCGGCGCAGCTCAGCACCAGCGCGGTCAGCAGCAGATCGTTGATCTGCGTCGCATAGACCCCCGGTACGTCGTGCAGCAGGTGCGCGGTTTCCTCGGCGCTCAGCGCAACCGTCACGCTTCCGCTGGAAGCAACCGTATTCTCGCCGACAGGATCGTCCACCGGCAGCGACACGGCATACCGGTCGCTCTGGGTGAGCCAGAAGTCGAGCTCCTGCGCCGCCTCCGGCGTTTGCGCGTAGGCATGCAGGCGCTCCGCCCAGTGCTTGAACGAGGTCGTCTTGGGCGGCAGCGTCACGGGCTGTCCCGCGCTGATCTGGTAGTAGGCGGTCTGAAGGTCGTCCAGCAGAATCCGCCAGGAGACGCCATCGACCACCAGATGATGGACGATCAGCAGCAGCCAGCCGGGCAGCGCTCCCCGATCGAAGTACGCAACACGCATCAGCGGCGCGTCCCCCAGGCTGAAGCTGCCCTGGAGCTCGGCGGCGGTCGCTTTCAGCGCTGCGTGTTGATCCGGCTCTGCAAGGCCCGAAAGGTCGAAGCGCGTGCAGATCGGCTGATCGGTCGGCGGGGCATGCTGCTGCTCCCAGCCGGTCGGCGTCTCGACGAAGCGCAGGCGCAGGGCATCGTGATGCAGCACGAGCTGCTGGACCGCCCGCTCGATCGGCGCGAAGTCCAGCGGCTGGATCAGCTCCAGCAGCACCGACTGGTTGAAGTGATGCCGGTCGATCCGCGCCTGCTCGAAGAACCGATGCTGGATTGGCATCAGCGGCACGGCTCCCGTCACCTGGGCGTCGTCGGTGTGTGCCAGCGCGGTGGTCGTAACCACGGCGGCCAGCTCCGCGATCGTCTGGTAATCGAAGACCTGCCGAGGCGATAGATCGATCCCCGCCTGCCGCGCGCGCGCCGCAAGCTGGATACTCAGGATCGAGTCACCGCCCAGATCGAAGAAGTTGTCGTTGACGCCAACCTGATCGACCCGCAGGACGCTGGCCCAGATCTCAGCCAGCGCAAGCTCGACCATGCTCTGCGGCGCGACAAAGGCCGCCTCCAGATCGGGTCGAGTCTGGTCCGGCACCGGCAGCGCGTGGCGGTTAACTTTTCCATTCGCCGTCAGCGGCAGCGCATCGAGCACGACAAACGCGGCGGGGATCATCTGCGCGGGCAGGCGCGCCGCCAGGAACTTCCGTAGTTCCGAGTTCCAAGTTCCAAGTTCCAAGTTCCAAGTTTCAGGTTCCGCGTGCCCAGTTCCTTTGTTCGTTTGTTCCGCTACGACATACGCCACCAGCCGGTGCTCACCGGGCACGTCTTCGCGCACCAGCACCACCGCCTCACGGACGGCAGGATGCTGAAGCAGCGTGGCCTCGATCTCGCCAAGCTCGATGCGGAAGCCCCGGATCTTGACCTGATGATCGACCCGGCCCAGGAATTCGATCGCGCCATCGGCGCGGTAGCGCGCCCGATCGCCGGTGCGATACAGGCGACCGCCCGGCCGGGTGCCTGGCCGGGTGCCCTCTGGGCATGGCACCCCGCGGCTGAAGGGATCGGGGATGAAGCGCTCGGCGGTCAGGTCGGGCCGGTTGAGGTAGCCGCGCGCCAGGCCCGCGCCGCCGATATGCAGCTCGCCGGGCACGCCCACCGGCACGGGTCGAAGCTGCTGGTCGAGGACATAGATCTGCATGTTGCTGATCGGCTGGCCGATCGGCAGACGTTGGAGGTTCGGCTCCGGCTGGCAGAACCAGTGCGTCGCATTGATCGACGCCTCGGTCGGGCCGTAGAGCTGGATCAGATCCGCCTTCAGACGCGCATGGAGACGAGCCATTACATCGATCGGCAGCGCCTCGCCGCCGCTGAAAACCCTGAGCAGCGACCGGCAGGCTTCGAGACTCGGCTCTTCCAGCACCATCCGCAGCAGCGACGGCACAAGGTGCGCGATCGTCACCTGCCGCGCGGCCATCAGCTCGGCCAGGTAGGCGCTGTCCTGCTGCCCGCCGGGCTGCGCCATGATCACCTGCGCGCCCGCCAGCAGCGGCCCGATCAGCTCCCAGACCGAAATATCGAAGCTGAACGACGCGATGTGCAGCACGCGATCCAGCTCGGTGAGCGGGTAGCAGCGCTGCGACCAGCACAGGGTGTTCCCGATCGCGCGATGGCTGATCTGCACACCCTTTGGACGGCCCATTGAGCCTGAGGTGTAGATGATATACGCCAGATGATCGGGATCAACGCCGCTATCGACATTCGCGTCCGACTCCTGGCTGATCTGTGACCACGCATCATCGAGGCAGATGACGCGCGCTTCGTTGGCGGGCAGCTCGGCGGCCAGCCAGGATTGTGTCAGCAGAATCGGCGCCTGCGAGTCGGCCAGCATGAACTGCAAGCGCTCCTGGGGATACGTCGGATCGAGGGGCACGTAGCAGCCGCCCGCCTTGAGCACGCCCAGCAGCGCCGCGAGCAGCTCCGGCGAACGCTCCATGCAGATCGCGACCGGGATGTCGGGGCCGACGCCGAGCGCCTGCACGTGGTGGGCGATCTGGTTGGCGCGACGGTTCAGGTCGCCATAGGTCAGGCGCTGATCCTCGAAGGCCACAGCGACCGCGTCGGGCATGCGCGCGACCTGCGCCTCCACCAGCTCATGCAGGCAGCGATCCGACGGATACGGCGCTGTCGTGGTATTCCATTCTACCAGCAGTTGACGGCGCTCGGCGTCGGATACTAGCGCAATCTCCTTCAGGCGCTGCTCAGGCCCGGCGACCATACGCTCAAGAATGGTCTGGATATGACCGAGCATCCGCGCGATCGTCAGGGCATCGAACTGGTGGACATCATAGGCGACATGGATCGTCAGCGGTGGTCCCTGAACGGCGCTGACCGTGAGCGGATAGTTCGTCTGCGTAAGGAAGCGCACGTCCCGAATCGCAAGTCCGGCGGGCTGCTGCTTGAGCGCCTCGGCAACCGGATAATTTTCAAAGACCAGGATGCTCTCGAACAAGGGCTGTCCGCGCGGGATGTCGCTCCACTCGCGGATCTGCGCGAGCGGGCTGTACTCATACTGGCGCATGTCCACCTGCTGCGCCTGAAGCTCGCCGAGCCACTGCGCCAGATCGATCGTCGGCGACACCTGGACGCGCACCGGCAGCGTGTTGATGAACATCCCGACCATGGTTTCGCTGCCCGCCAGCTCCGGCGGTCGGCCCGAAACCGTCGAGCCGAAGACAATATCGTGCTCGCCGCTGTAGGCGCTGAGCAGCAGCGCCCATGCGCCTTGCAGCAGCGTATTGAGCGTGATCTGGTAGCGCCGGGCCAGCGCCTGCAATCCGCCGCTCAGCGCTGCCGCAAGCGCTACCTCCTGCTCCGCGTACCCGCTGCCGGGATCGGTCGCGCTTTTTGCCGGAGTATCCACGACCAGCGGCGTTGGGTTGGTAAATCCGGCCAGCCGCTGCCGCCAGTACGCCTCGGCTCGCGCAAGATCCTGCTGCTGGAGCCAGGCGATATACTCGCGGTAGGGTCGGCTGGACTCCAGCGCGGCGGCGGCTCCACCGCGCCAGGCCGTATAGCATGCCAGCACCTGGGCCAGCACATGCGACATCGACCAGCCATCGAGCAGCAGGTGATGGGCGGTCCAGATGAACTGATGCGTCGTTTCGCTCAGTTGCAGCAGCGACAGCCGCAGCAGCGGAGCCGATCGGAGGTCGAACCCGCGCACACGATCGTCTTCCATAAACGCGGCCAGGCGCTCGGCCTGGACGGCGACGGGCTGATCCCGCCAGTCGTGCCGGATAATCTGGAGACGTACCGGCTCGCGAACCACCTGGAGCGGTGTGTCGAGATCTTCCCACAAGAAGGCGGTACGCAAGATCGCGTGCTGATCGACGACCTGCTGCCAGGAGCGCTCGAAGGCGTCCTGATCGAGCATCCCCTCGATCAGACAGCGAACCTGCTCGACATACACGCCCGACTCGGGCGCGTACAACGTGTGGAACAGCATGCCCTGCTGGACTGGCGTGAGCGGGTACAGATCGACAATCTGCCGGTCGCTTCCCAGCAGCCGCTCGATCTGCGCTTGATCCAACTGCGTCAGCGCGCCCGTGCCGCCGCCGACCGTGTGCTCGGCGGGTTGGGCCTCGTGTGGGCGCAGCCCTGCGGCGAGCGCGGCAATCGTCGGGGATTGGAAGAGCTGGGTCGGCCTCAGACGCAGACCGATCTGATTTGCCCGGCTGATAACCTGCAAGCTGAGGATCGAGTCGCCGCCCAGCGAGAAAAAGTTGTCGTGTATCCCCACCTGCTCCAGGCCGAGCACCGCCGCCCAAATGGCTGCTAGCTGCTCCTCAACGGGCGTGCGCGGCGGCACGAATCCCTGCTCAACGGTAAGGCTGTGCGTTTCCGGCATGGGCAGCGCCCGCACATCGAGCTTGCCATTGGTCGTCAGCGGCAGCGCATCCAGCACCACAAACGCGGCTGGCACCATGTACTCTGGCAATCGCGCTGCCAGGAATGCGTGGAGCTCCTGAGACGAGCTAAGAACTAAGAGCCGAGAACCATCTGTGGTATCCCCCTGGTTCTCGCTCGGAACCACGTACGCTACCAGCCGAGGCTCGCCGCCGTTGTCGGCCCGCGCCAGCACCACGGCATCGCGCACGGCCTCGTGCTGCCGCAGCACCGCCGCGATCTCGCCCAGCTCGATCCGGAAGCCACGAATCTTGACCTGCTGGTCGATCCGCCCCAGGTACTCGAAGCCGCCGTCGCACAAGGAGCGGGCACGATCGCCGGTTTTGTACAATCGCGCGCCCTGCGTGGGATCGCCGTCGAATGGATGGGGGATGAACCGCGCGGCGGTCAGGTCGGGCCGGTTGAGGTAGCCACGGGCCACACCCGCGCCGCCAACATAGATCTCTCCGGGCACGCCTGGCGCAACTGGCCGAAGCTGATCGTCGAGGAGGTACACCTGGAGGTCAGGGATCGGCACGCCGATCAGGCTGCCCGGCGCTGCCCGCACGTCTGCCGCCGCGAGCGGACGATAGGTGACATGCACGGTCGTCTCGGTGATGCCGTACATATTCACAAGCTGCGGAGCCTGGTCGCCATAGCGGTCGATCCAGGGGTGTAAGCTGCGGAGATCGAGCGCCTCGCCGCCGAAGATCACCAGCCGCAGCGCAGGCTCGTCGGGAGTATCGGCAGCCTCGGCAGCGCGGATCAGATGGCGAAACGCGGTCGGCGTTTGGTTGAGCACCGTGACCCGCTCGGAGCGGAGCAGCGCATAGAACGCCTCAGGCGTGCGGCTGATCCCGTAGGGCACGACGACCAGCCGACCGCCGTGCAGCAGCGGCCCCCAGATTTCCCAGACCGAAAAATCGAACGCCGCCGAGTGGAAGAGCGTCCACACATCGCGCTCGTCGAAGTGGAACCACGCCTGCGTGGCGCTGAAGAGCCGGACAACCTGCGCGTGTGCGACCATCACGCCCTTTGGCCTGCCCGTCGAGCCGGAGGTATAGATGATGTAGGCCAGGTTCTGCGGAGCTACCTCGCTTACGGGCAGCGTGGTCGGCTGCGCGGCGATGCTCGGCCAGTCTCGATCGATGCAGATGACCGTCGAGGCATTCGGCGGAAGCTGCGCCAGCAGCGCGCGCTCGGTGATGATCACCGGGACGGCGCTATCCTCCAGCATAAAGCGCAGCCGCTCCTGGGGATACGTCGGATCGAGGGGCACGTAGCAGCCGCCCGCCTTGAGCACGCCCAGCAGCCCGACGATCAGCTCGGCTGAGCGCTCAAGGTACAGCGCAACCCGCGTCTCGCCCTGCGGGCACCCGCCGACACCCAGCGCGCGGAGATGGTGCGCGAGCTGATTCGAGCGGTGCGATAGCTCGCGGTAGGTCAATCGGGTGCCGCCGTCAGTCAGCGCAGGCGCGTCTGGGGTGCGCGCCGCCTGCGCCTCGAAGCGCAGATGCAGGCAATCGTCCTGAGGATACTCAGTCGTGGCGCTCCAGGCCGCCAGCAGATGCTCCTGCTCCGCCGCTGTCATCAGCGCGATCTCGGCGACGCGCTGCGCAGGATGGGCGACGATCGCCTCCAGAACCGTCTGCATATGACCGAGGATCTGCCTGATCGTCGCGGCATCGAAGCGACGGCTATCGTAGTCGATACGCAGCGTCAACTCCTGACGGAGCCGGACGACAATCGTGAGCGGATAGTTGGTTCGCTGCAAGAACGTGACGGTATCGCGGGTATCGTGCTGGCCGCTTGATGGGGCGTTCTCAGCAACGGGAAAATTCTCGAACACCACGATGCTCTCGAACAACGCCTGTCCCGGCGGCACATCGCTCCAGCGCTGGACCTCTACCAGCGGCGTGTACTCGTACTGGCGGAGCGCAAGCTGCTGCTCCTGAAGCCGTTGCAGCCACACGAGCAGCGGCTCATCCGGGCTCAGCCGGACCCGCAGCGGCAGCGTGTTGATAAACAGCCCGACCATCGCCTCGCTGCCCCGAAGCGACTCCGGTCGACCGGACGATGTCGAGCCGAACACAAGATCATCCTCGCCGCTGTAGTGCCCAAGCAGGAGCGCCCACATGCCATGAAACAGCGTGCTCAGGGTCAGCCGATGCTGCCGGGCCAGCGTTTGCAGGTCTGCTCCCACCGCCGCCGGCAGCGTTATTGCCTGCTGGGCATAGCGTTCGTCGCTGGCGGGAGCGGGACTGAGCGCGCGATCGATGCCCAGCGGCGTTGGGATGGTGAAGCCCGCGAGCACCTGCCGCCAGTACTCCTTGCCCTGGCTCAGATTCTGACGACGCAGCCAGGTCAGGTAATCACGATAGGGACGGCGGCGCGTGAGCGCTACCTCGCGTCCGGCCAGCAATGCCTCGTAGCACTGAATCACCTCGCCCCAGATGATCGCGAACGACCAGCCATCCATGAGCAGATGGTGATAGGTAAAGATATAGGAGATCACGTCATCGGCGCGCCGGATCAGCGTGAGACGAAGCAAGGGCGGGATCGTCAGATCGAAGCCGCGCCGCTGGTCTGCCTCAAGATACGCCGCCAGCAGGTCCTCTTGCTCCGCCGGTGCATAGTCGCGCCAGTCAAGCTGCTCACACGGAAGTGCGACATAGCGTTGTACGAATTGCAGTGGCTCATCCAGATCTTCCCACGCAAACGCGGTTCGCAAAATCGGGTGGTGCTCGATGACGATCTGCCAGGCGCGCGCGACCAGCGCCGGGTCCATCGGGCCAAGGCTGCCGATCACATAGTCGCAATACATGCCTGACTCTGGCTCCGCCAGACTATGGAAAAGAAGGCCCTGCTGAATGGGCGATAGCTTATAGATGTCTTCAATGTCTTCCGACATCATCGTAGGCTGCTCCTAAGGTGAGGTTTGGCTACATGTGGTGCTTGAAGTCGAGCTGGACACGGTTGGGGCGAAGAGGAAGTTCCGGATTTGCAGGAACGAGGGCAAGGCTCGCCGTGGCGGTATCCTAGTGCGGGCTATCCGGCAGGCCGCACCTGCTAGATCGCCGCGTGCGACGCTGGCTCCGTAGAATGATCGCGCGCTCGTGATCCGCGCGCCGATCCGATCGGCTCATCGTATGCATCGGGTGTGGTGCATGCTCCTTCATCGAACATCGTGCGCTCACGACCAGCTCTCCAATGAGCTGGCCGGGGTTGATTCAAAGGCCACAGCGATAGTCGTTACGTAATCCCGCATGGATGCGCCTGAGGCTGAGTGTGATGGAGATCGACGTATCTGGCGTATTCCGCCCCTGCGGTGTAGTGCGAAATAGGATCTGGGCTGTTACAGGCGATGATTTGTTGGATCTGGACCGACCGGGCTATGCATAAATAATTGTTTACTACGATGCCCAATTTGTCAAGTGCTCGCAGGCACGAAATGGCGCGCGCAGAGAGCACCGCCATAGCAGGCTCTCTGCGCGCGCAGCATCCAGGCTGACGACAGGATTAGTTTGTGACGCGGGCGAGCCTGATCAGCGTGTTCGATCCGCCGCTGACGATCTGCTGCGCATCGGATATCCAGCCAGAGCCGGCCATATACCCGTTCGCGTTCCACCAATCTTCATCATCGGTGTACACATAGCCGGTTGCCAGGGCTTGACTGAAGGAGGCCGGCGCGAAGACGCCATAGGAGAAGCCAAGGTTAGGAAACGCGCTCATCGTCGTCGATGCGGCGCGGAAGAGGCAAAACCGCAGCGTCGTATTGTTGGTGGAGACGTTCGGAGTAATCGGCCCCGACGACCAGTTTTGATTATTGTTGTCCTCGTTGTCGAAGTAGCGGCCAAACTCAACCGATCCCGCTGGGCAGACCGAGCCAAGCTTCAGCACCGCGTAGTGGCGTTGCGGCTGGTTCGTCGTCGAGAGCGCGCGGAAGAGGCTGCCCGGCACGCGGCAGAAGCGAAACGTCGTATTGTTGGTGCTCGTCGTCGCGCCAATCCAGCCGCCGCGTCCGTTGGCATTATTGTTGTCCTCATCGTCCATGTGGATGGTGACGAGTTGCCCGGTTGGGCAGCTTCCGGTGGAAGGTATGACGCCGACCTGATTGCTCACGCGCCCGTAAATATCCATCTCGCTATTGCGGCTGAAGTCGGTGTACTGCCTGGGATAGACCATCCCGGCGCTGTGGCACCAGTTCCGCTTCATCCCCAGATTGTTGCCGCCCGGCAATTGACCCGCCCAGACGGAAACGACGCCGTCATCGATGCCGGAGAGAATAAATGACGAGGCATGACAGATCGACTCGAAGATCCACCAGTTGCCGTGCGCGGTCGTCGCGTAGTATACCTGATTGCGCGCCCACCAGGGAATGCTCGCCTGCCATAGGGCCGCGCCCAGCTGCGTTAAGTTCCAGTTTGCACCGCAGGAGGCACCAAAGACCTGGCCGATCCAGGCGAGCAGACCGGCGAGCGGCGTACCCCAGTAGGGCGTGCCAACCGACTGAATCCGGCGCGGTGCCTGGGACCAGTCCAATCCGCTCCAGTAGTAGGCGTAGAGGTGGAGCGCCGCAGCGCCGCCCTGGCTATGCCCGACGATCGTGTAAGCCTGCGAGAAGGCCTGATCGCCCTGCTGGTCGATCAACTGGGCAAACTGGTTGTGCGAGCGATTCTGGAAGGTATCGCTGAACTCAACCGTCGGCCCGTCATCAAATTCCCACTGCGGCCACAGCGTCCCTGAGCAATAGCCGTGGACCAGGAAAATACCCTCGGAGGGGATCTGCTGGAGCGGGCTGTTCACGGCTGTGCTCCCAGCGCGAGCGGCGGCTGCCGATCGGGGCTCGCGGAAGGCGATCGGCTGCACGCCCGACGCTACGGACGCGGTGCCGCCCGCTGCCCGACGTGATGGCTGCGCTGCGCGGCTGCTGCGCTGCGCGGCGGATCGGCTTTGCGCTTCGCTGCGCCGTCCCATGCGCAGCTCGGGATCGCTACGATCGATCCGCTCTGGATCGGTGAATGCTCCTGCTGGAAGATCACCCGCCTCGATCGGCATTTCGTCGGCGGTGGCGAGCGGCACGAAGGTATCGGGATCTTGTACCCGCACCTGGCGCAGCGCCAGCGGCGCGGTCGCTCCTGCCAGCGCCAGCCAGCGGCTATCGAACTCCAGCTCTAGCTGCACCAGGCCGCCAGCCTGTCCCTGCGGCGTTACCATGCCGCTCGTCCAGCCAACCGGGATCAGCGCTCCGCTCGCATTCGTACCCCAGACCTCGGCGTACACTAGCGCCTGCGGCGGAACCTCCGCGCGCGATTCGGCCTCCAGGCTCAAGCCAAGGCGCTGTTCATCGATCACCCGGCTGGATACCTGGCCGGTGAGGCTCAGCGACGCTGGCAGCACGGGGAAGATATGCTCGCTCGTGCGCTCGATGGTCGTTCCATCCGGCAGGGTGCCACGCAGCCGCACGGAGGCGCGATACATGCCCGGCTCCAGGGCTGGCAGCACCATACCTGCCCGTCCATCGCGCGGCTCGTCATCTCCGTTCCCGCCGTCATCCAGCAGCGACAGGATGCGCTCCTCGCCGCCGGGAGCTTGCACGACGATCGTACCCTCCAGGGAAGCCTCCGTCAGCGGGCTGGGCATGTCGGGCCGCGTGGCGGGAGGCTCTGGCTCCTGATCTGCCTTTTCCGGCGGCGCTGGCTCGGCAGGAAGCGGCTCGTCGTACAGATAGGCGCCAAACCCGATCGGTTGTCCTTCAACCAGAGCCGTCGTCGTGAGATAGCTATAGAGGCCATACGTGCTTTCAGGCGACACGACCAGAAAGCCATCGGTCGGCGGTCGATCGGTCGTAATGGTCACGCCCCAGGAGCCTGACGGAGCGCGGTAGATCGTGTATAGCTCCGCCGGATACTGAATCTCTTCCATGCCGATCGAGGTCACTTCGTGTTTCCCGCCCGACTGTTCGCTCAGCTCAGCCAGCGTCTGCTGCCGACCGTCAGGTAATGTCAGGTGGACCTGCCAGGCTGCGCTTTCGGACGCAATCAGCAAGATCGCCAGCTTCTCGCTCCGATCGATCGTCAGCTCGCCCGACCAGGAGCCGCCCTCGCCTTCGGGCGTAAATCGCACGTTGATCAGAGCGTATGGAGAGCGCGTGCCGGCCTGACGCGGATCAGGCAGCCGCATTGCCTCCAATTCATCGGCAGGCCCACTCGGATGCTTGGGTTGCAGGCCCGGTGGGTCGATCTCTTGCGCCACGGTAGCCCGAGGCACGTTCCAAACGCTCGCGAGGAGCACGCCTAGCAAGATGATTCGGAGCCACGTTCGTACCATCATCGAACCTCCTGGCAATGAATGGCGCGCGCACATGACTACCTGCCGCGGACCGGTCGCTCTCAACCGACCGTGCAGGAGGCGCGGTAACGTTGCGGGATGATTGAGCACAGCACCCCTGGGGGGCGAGCAAGGGGCCGTTGTGCTGAGATGGGGGATGCCTACGGACGAAAGATGTCGTCGTTCAAAGCTTCACGTTTCACGTTCGACGTTTCAGGTTTCGAGTGTCCGGCGCTGGCTTCTCGGTTCTCTTATGCTCTTCACGCTTTATTCTTTTCCTTCGCTCCTCCTTTCGAGCTATGTCACAGCACGAAGGGCCGCCCGTGTGTGACGACCCACAGACGAGCAACCTGCTCTAGTGCGAAGACGCGCAAGGCCCGCTTGACCTTTCCCTGATGCGGCTCGCCCAACGCGCCTAGCCCGCCAGGATACGCCGATACACTTCCTGATAGCGGATCGCCATTGTGGAGCGGCTAAACGACTCCTCGACGCGGCGGCGGCACGCTGCGGGATCGATCGTGTCAATCTTCTTGAGGGCACGAAGCATCCCATCCAGGTCATCGGCCAGGAACCCATCAATGCCACTTCTGACGATCTCACGAAGCCCTCCACGAGGCATCGCGATGACCGGAGTCCCACAGGCCAGCGCCTCGATCGCGACCAGTCCAAAGGGCTCCTCCCACTGGGCGGGAAAGACGAGCGCACGGGCATGCGAGAGCAGTTCGGCCTTCTCCTGAAGATTGACTTCTCCCACATATTCGATGCCCTGTCCAAGCTGCGGCTCGATCTGCGTGTGAAAGAAGTGTGGATCGTCGATGCGCCCGGCAAGCTTCAAGGGCCAGCCTGATCGCCGGGCGAGCGCTATCGCCAGATGGCACCCTTTTTCGGCGCGCATCCGACCGAGATAGGCCAGGTAGCGCTCCTTCTCACGCACCAGCGGGTAGATGCTTGGGTCCAGCGCGTTATGAATCGTGGCAATGCTCGGCAGATCGGGCATGCTGCCGCGCTGGGCATGGCTGATCGTGCTGAAATACATGCCTGGGAACTCCGCCAGGAGGCGGTAGAAGGGCTGATTGGAGGGCGTCAAGATGCGGTGAATGGTATGCAGGATCGGCGGGCGGCGCATCGGCGCGCCGATTGCCACGCTGAGCAAGCCCGCATGATCGTGGATCAGATCGAAGCCTGCGCGTGCGGCCTCCCGATAGGCAAAGAGGGCGTGCATCGCTTCCACCGCCGCGCGACCGCTGGTGGCGAGATGCGCGTCCTGCGGCTCGTCGAACCAGCAGCGGAGCATGGCGGAGGTGCGGCTTGAGCCAACGGCGTACAGCGTCACCTCGTCGCCGCGCGCGACGAGCTCCGCGACAAGGTCATTGACGAGCGTTTCCGTGCCGCCGTGCGTCGTCGGCGGCACACTGAACCACGGGGCCACGATCATCGCGATCTTCATACCGCACGTCCTCCAAACATCACGATCGACCGAAGTTGCAGCGCCGGGGAGCCGTCGCCGCGTACGGGCGTGCCATCGCTGCCGGGCTGATCGCCGGGTGTGAGTCGTGGATCGTGCGGTGCTGCCCGGTGCCAGCCGGAGCACGCAGCGTACACGTGGCGCTGCTCTTATGCAAGCAAAGCGCTCCGTCGTCATTCTACTCGCCGATGATAGACGGATGCAATATCTTGTTATGCTCCATCTGTGCCTCGAGGCGGTATAATATCGTCGTATCGTGATTTCAGCTAGCTTGAAGGATGATGAGCCAGTTCCATGACTACGCGCCTATCACACAGCACCGCAACGTACGAACCGCTCGGATCGCGTGGCACCGTCCGTGTGGGGAATACCGTGCGACGCCAGCGCCATGCCTCGTCTCGTCCGATCCACGCGCTCCTTGAACACCTGCGATCGGTTGGGTTTTTGGCCGTGCCCGATGTGCTCGGCATCGACGATGATGGCCGTGACGTGCTTAGCTGGGTGGAGGGCGATGCAGGCGTGGAGCCGATCTCGCCCGACGTATCGAGCGACCAGGCGCTCGTCGCGGTCGCCGGGCTGATCCGGCGCTTCCACGACGCCACGACCACGTTCCGCTGGGAGCACGGCGGCTGGAATAGCCTCCTGGCCGATCCGAGCGGTCGCTCGGAGGTCATCTGCCATAACGATCTCTCCACGCACAATATTGTCTATCGGCGTACGAATCCCGTCGCGATTATCGATTGGGAGTTCGCGACGCCCGGCTCTCGTCTCTGGGATCTGGCGTATGCGTGCGTCTGGTTCGTGCCGCTCCATTCCCCCGAACATTGCGCATCCGCTGGCTGGGGCATCGTCGATCAAGCGCGGCGGCTACGACTATTCTGCGATAGCTATGGTCTTGGAAGC
>DASUTC010000303.1 GCA_036374795.1 Herpetosiphonaceae bacterium | reverse complement strand
TTCATCCTCAGAGTACGACCGGGCATGGACAGAGCTGTTTCGGCTTGGTGATACGATCGCGGCGAGTGATACACCTGGATCAGCCACACTGACCGCTGCGGTCGTATCGATGCGCCGGTGAACTGATGTACACGGTTGATGCAAGCGTCTGGGTGAATAGCTTCGACCAGCGAGAAGCCGGACATGAGATTAGCCGCCGCGTGCTTGAATACCTAAGAGATCAAGCCGTGCCGGTTATTGTGCCATTTCTGGTACTTACCGAAGTTGCGGGAGCGGTTAGCCGTAGCCGGAATAATCCAGCACAAGCATTGGCATTTGCAGCAGCGATTAGTAATCTTCCCAACGTCACATTTGTTCCACTCGACGCTACTGTGGCTCAGCAAGCGTCACAGTTAGCTGCTCAGCATGGACTCCGTGGAGCAGATGCCGTCTATGGTGCGGTCGCGCTGCAAGCCAGTTGTACCTTAATCACCCTCGATCATGAGCACTTGACGCGACTGATAGGGATTGTGCCGACTCGTACACCCGCAGATGCTCTTACTGATTTAACGCCATAAGTACCCGACGAATACACGCAATTTCTTAAGCCACTACCAAACGCTGCGAGATTACCGCAGCAGCGCCGCCGTCGCGATGCCCGCCAGCCCCAGGCCAAGCACGCCGCCGAGCACCAGGATCAGCACCAGCCGGGCCGCGATGCGCGTGCGGTTGGGCTGCGTCCCGACGACGCGATCCAGCAGCAGCCACAGCCCCCGCCCGATCAGCGCCGCGCCCGCCAGCAGCAGCAGCCAGCAGACGATCACAACAACGCGCCACAGCCCGGCGCTGAGATCCAGCCCCAGCCCCGCGACGATCGCCGCGCCCAGCCAGAGGTGGGCGGGCAGCCATAGATGCCCGGCGCGCACCAGGCTATCGAAGAGATCGCCGCGTCCCTCCGCGCGCACGCGGCTGAGCTGCCAGCCCAGGATGAGCCAGAGCAGCAGCAGTGCCAGGCCATGAAACACCACGGCAGCGCCCGCTACTCCCAGCGATCCCGACCAGCCGAGCGGCCCTTGATTGCTCCGCAGCAGCGCCAGCGTCTCTGGACGCAGCCAGCCGATCAGCCGGAGCAGGCCCAGCCACACGCCAGCCGCCACGGGATGCAGCGCCGACTCAAGTAGGAGCTGGCTGCTGTAGCTGCTGATCGGCGGTGGGTGCAGGCGCACGGCCTCGGCAATCGGAGCGGGATCGGCGGTGGAAGCCACAGGAGGCTGCGGCGGTGTGATGCCGTACTCCGCCGATAGCCAGCGCAGCCCTTCCTGGGCCTGCTCGTTGTGGGGATTGATCGCGAGCACCTGCTGGAGACAGGCCGCCATGTCTGCGGGCTGCGTGTACGCGCCGCTGAGCCACATCCACGCCTCTTCGCTGCGCGGATCGAGCTGAACCGCCTGGGCCAGTAGCGCCTGCGCCTGCGCCTTATCGCCCGCCAGCAGCGCCTCGCGTCCTTCGGCAATCAGCGTATCGTGCCGCGTGTGATCGATCGTCGAGCTCATCGGCGGGCGGCTAGAGCTTCACGCGGCGCGGATAGACCCGCTGCTTCTCGGCGAAAATGATCGAGCGAATCTGCCCGACCGCCGTGTCGAGCCGATCGGCATGGTTGACCACGACGTAATCGAAGAGGTGGATCTGCTCCATCTCCCACTCGGCCTTTGCCAGGCGCTGCTCGATCTGATTGGGCGTGTCGGTGCGCCGCCACTGGAGGCGCTGGCGCAGATCGCCGATCGTGCTGGGAGCCATAAAGATCGTCACCGCCTCCGGCGCGAGCTTCTTCACCGTCGCCACGCCCTGCACATCGATGCGCAGGATCACATCTCTGCCGCTGCTCAGCGCGTTGCGCACGTCCCACTTGGGAATGCCCTTATAATCGTTATAGACGCGCGCCCACTCCAACAACTCCTGATCGGCGATCATCTGCTCGAAATCAGCCGTCGTGACGAAGTGGTAGTCCACGCCGTTGATCTCGCCCGGTCGCTGCGGACGGTCGGTTGCCGTCACCACG
Organism: Herpetosiphonaceae bacterium; assembly: GCA_036374795.1. Taxonomy (NCBI): domain Bacteria; kingdom Bacillati; phylum Chloroflexota; class Chloroflexia; order Herpetosiphonales; family Herpetosiphonaceae; species Herpetosiphonaceae bacterium. The sequence continues at coordinate 46,852 of DASUTC010000303.1, read as the reverse complement.
AAATGAAACGGAAAGCCCAGCTCGCGCATGCGCATGAGCGCGCTATCCTTGCCGACGCCGGACGGACCCGATAGGATCACCAGCAGCGGCTCCGGCGGTTGTCCAAAGATGATCGGATTGATTTCGGTGTGTTGTCGGTTCATACATTCCTTGCAGTTGGCGTTCTGCCTCAGGCTTGCGTACAATGCATCGTACGCTCTTTATGATCCCTGAAGTGCAGCCCACTTCAGGGGTGTGGCCTGAACTATGAATTATGATGCCCTGACCGTCAAGGCCGTTGCCGATGAGCTGCGCAGCACGATCGTCGGCGGGCGAATCCAGCGTGTGGTGCTGCCGACGCCCCTGAGCATTGGCCTGGAAGTGTACCATGCCGGGCAGCGCTACCAGCTTCTGGCCTCGGCCAATCCCACCAGCGCCCGCGCGCATCTGCTGTCGGCCAGGCCCACGCGCGGCATCGAGCGCGAGACGCCGCTGCTGCTGCTGCTGCGCAAATATGTGCGCAACGGCTTTATCGCCGCCGTCGAGCAGCCCGATCTTGAGCGCATCCTGGTCTTGAGTATAATCAAACATCCATCGCCACGCAAGGACGAGCGCGACGAGGACGCGATTGGCGACGAGGACGATGATGTCGACGACGAGCAGCGCTGCGAGCTGATTCTGGAGATCATGGGCCAGCGCTCGAATATTATTCTGGTCGACGACGATAATCTGATCCTCGACGCGGTGAAGCGCATTCCATCCGAGGGCACGCGCCGCACGATCATGCCGCGCGAGGTCTATATCGCGCCGCCGCGTCCGCATCGCCGTGATCCGCGCACGATCACGGCGGCAGGCGTGGCCGCGCTGCTCGACGGCACTGAGACTGATCTCGGCAAGGCGCTTACCGCCGCGTATGGCGGCGTGTCGCCGCAGCAGGCCCGTGAGGCGATCATGCGCGCGACCGGCCAGCCAGGCGTCGCGCTCGATCCGACGCTGCCCTTCGCCGCCATCGCCGATGCCCTGCGCGCGCTCTGGACCGAGTCGTTTCAGCCCTCGCTGGCCTACCAGGGCGCGCGTCCGATCGCCTTTGCGCCCTACCGCATGACGCAGTTCGAGGACGTGCGAGCTGTCGCCAGCATCAGCGCCGCGCTGGATACGTTCTACGCCGAGGCCGAGCAGATCACTGCTCATGCCCAGCGCCGCGACGCGCTCGTCCAGCGGCTGCTCGACGTGCGCGAGCGCCAGCAGCGCCAGCGCGACGCGCTTGGTCGTGAGCTGGAGCGGGCCAATGCCCTGGAGCGGCTGCGCTGGGAGGGCGAGATGATCTTCGGCTATCTGCATACCGTGGAGCCGGGCCAGACCGAGCTGCGCGTCGAAGGGCGGGCGATCAAGCTCGATCCTGGTAAGACGCCGGTCGAGAATGCGCAGGCGCGCTTCCGCGAGTACGATAAGGCCAAGGGCGCGCTCGCCGGAGTGCCCGAACGTCTGGGCGCGACCGATGCGCAGCTTGCCTATCTCGACGAGACGCTGACGCTGCTGAAGCTCGCCGATAGCTACGAGGCTATCGCCGGGATCGAGCGCGAGGTGTACGAGCAGGGCGTGTTGAAGCCGCCCTCCGGCAAGGCCCAGGCGCGCGGGCCGCGCTCCAGGCCGCTCCGGCTGCGCTCCAGCGACGGCCTGACGATCTATGTCGGGCGCTCGGCGGGGCAGAACGAGGAGGTCACGTTCCGGCTGGCGCGGCCCGACGATCGCTGGTTCCATGTGCGCGAGATACCGGGCGCGCATGTGATCGTGCAGGCGGAGGACGAGCCGCCCGCCCGGACGATCGAGGAGGCGGCGGGCCTGGCCGCGTACTTCTCGGCAGCCCGCGAGTCGACCTCGGTCGAGGTGGTGATGACGCAGCGCCGCCACGTGCGCAAGGTCGCCGGTGGTCCGCCCGGCCTCGTCAGCTACCGCAACGAGCAGACGGTGCGCGCCGCGCCGCTGGCTCCGGCGGCGCTGCAAGCGGCGCAAAACGAACCGCCCGATCAAATCTGATCGGGCGGCGCGCAAAACAATTGCGAAGAAAACAACTAGCAGCTTGCTCCTGGTACCTCGAATGGGCTGCCTGGGCCGACGAGACTCAGGTACCAGCCGGTACAGAGTGTCTGGCCGAGTGTGGTCATGATCCCGATCACGACGATCGCGATCAGCATAATAATAAGCGCATATTCAACAAGACCTTGCGCCGCGACCCGCCGCTTTGCTGCGAAGCTGGCCTCTCCCAGTCGAACGAAGCGTAGGACGAACCAGGCCAACATGGTGCTCACCTCCTTTCTGCGATGGTGTGTAGGATGAGGAAGGTTGTCTTATTGTACCAAAGCGACCAATAGGAATTATGTCCCAATCTCTACTAGGCCCCCTTACGAGGAATGGGTAGCACCCTAAAAATTTGATGATATACTGAACGTCGATGGAATTTGCATGGGATCCAAACAAAGCGGCATCGAATCTCGCTAAGCAGAAGGTGTCGTTCCACGAAGCGGCAACCGTGTTTCGTGACCCGCTCTCGATTACGTTTGATGATCCCGATCATTCCGAGGACGAAGATCGCTTTATTATTATCGGGACATCCGCAGGCGGTCGTCTGCTCATGGTTGCGCATACCGATCGTGGCAGCCGTACGCGGATCATTAGTGCGTGAGGCAACCCGGAGTGAGCGAGGATTCTATGAAGAACGAACCTGAGAACGACCTGAACGATGAACTCCGCCCTGAGTACGATTTATCAACGCTTAAGGGTGGTGTCCGTGGGAAGTATGCTGAACGGTATCGGGCAGGGACGAATGTTGTGGTGCTTGCGCCAGATGTCGCAGCGGCCTTTCCGAATGAAGAAGCTGTTAACGAGGCGCTACGATTGCTCATGAATATCGCCAAGACAACGCTTGGCAAAGCTGCCTAAATTTCGTGTCGCAACCGCCTCAACCATCGGCTGCTATCGAGTCTGCTGCGCGCCCGCGCCGTAGCCGGTCAGCTCCACGTAGCCGTAGCCGTCGATCGGCTGGCCGCCGCGCGTGCCCTGGACTCGCACCGCGCCCTCCCAGTAGGTCAGGCCCACGCGCAGCTCCTGATCGGGAATTAGAGGCGTCACCTCGGCGTCGAGGCCGACCTTGGGGATCTGCAAGCGCCAGCGGGCCGGATACTCCACGCCGGTATGCGGGCTGCGCCAGGTAGCCAGCGGCGTCCACCGCACATCGCCCTGCTGAAGCGGAGTGACCGTGCTGTCGGCGTCGGTCAGCGAGCCGTCGATGCTCTCCGCCGTGCCGTCGGTGCGGCGAAGCTGGCCCCACATCAGATCGCTGCCGTCGCTCACCTGCATGCCGAGCCAGTCCCAGCCGACCTGATCCGCGCCCAGCGCGCTGGTGCCCCACTCGTGATCCATCCAGCTCAAGCCCTCCACGCTGGCCGTCTTGCCTCCGAACGCGATCGTCCCGGTCGTCTGCATGCGCGTGAGCGAGTAGTAGTACGAGGCATTGCCGACCTCGGCGCTCTTCTGCGATAGCCCCTGGTTGCCCTGCAACGTCGCGGGCTTCAGCGATCGGAGATTGAGATCGATGCTCACCTGCTCGGTCGCCGCCCGCAGCCGCGCAGTGTCACCGCTGCCCTCAGCCGACCAGTTCTTGACGAAGACGCGGTAGGGCCGGGCCTGCGCGCCAGCAAGATCGATCGATCCGCCCCGCGCAAGCTGCGCATCGGCGGCGAAGCGCCTGCCCGCCGCATCTGTCACCGCGAAGTGCGCCAGATACACCTCGCTCGTGGCCCACTGCGACTCGCGCTGCGGCGTGTCGGGCGTAAGGCCGCTGCGGAAAAAGGTAAGCTGGTAGCCCCAGCGCTCGCCGCTTGCGCCCTGGAGGTTGCCGGTGTAATACCACCACTCGGTTTGGTACTCGCGGTGCGGGCCGTGATCGTTGGGGAAGACCAGCGGGCGGACCTCGGTGACGCGCTTGAAGTTGCCGAGCGCAGGCCCGTTGACCGCCCGCGCCACGGCCCAATCGGCCTGCGCCGCCGCCGGAGTCGTCAGCCGCGCGCCGATCAAGCGCCAGCCGAGCGCAAGCAGGCTCACGATCGTTATGCTCCCCACGAGCAGCATCCACGTTTTACGATGCATAACAGCCTTTGATTCAATCGTTTAGTCCTTGTGTTCATCGTAGCACAATCCGGCTCCGCGATCCGGCGGTCGAGCAGCATGTTGTGATGATCCGCACACATTGCCGTTGACGATCGGGAATCGTGAAAAAGCATTGCGGAACGTCTCGCGGTCGTTTATCATACACACGACCAAGCGCGGCAAGCTGTACTCCTCTGCCGCTGCAATTCCCGCAACAGACAGGTTTCAAGGAGGAAGTATGTCTCGATTCCCTCGCCCGAACCGGATCTTGGTGTCGCTGCTGGCGCTGCTCGTGCTGCTGGCGGGCATGAGCGCGCCCGCCGCCGACGCGCAGCAGAGCCGACGGACGCTCGTTCCGATCGGCAGTGGATACAGCGCCGTCACGCTCCAGCGCTTTGCCCGGGCCGCCGCCCAGCGCGATACGACCGGCAACGTCTATCTGCTGGTGCTGCCGATCACCTTTGCGACCGATGCCTATGTGATTTCGAGCAAGGAGCGCAAAGAAAATCTTGATCTCGCCAATACCCGCCGGGGCCAGGTCGAGGCGGCCTGTAACGCGGTTAAGCGGCCTGAGCAGAGCTGCCGCGTCGTGCTGGCTCCGATTCTGGTCCGCGACGATGCGTATCTGCAAAGCAACCTGGATCTCTTCACCGCCGATCTCGACGGCATGTACATCCTGGGCGGCGATCAGACCGTGGCGATGCGCGTCGTGGCGGATACGCCCACCGAGCAGCGTATGGCCGCAGCCTACTACGCGGGCGCTGCCGTAGGCGGCAACAGCGCGGGCGCTGCCGTCGAGTCGCTCAATATGATCGGGGGCTACACCGGCAACAACGGGCCAGAAAACGGGCTGCAACAGGGCAGCGTCGATCTGTGGCTGTCGGAGGGCGTCAGCGATCAGACGCGCGGCCTGATCTTTGGCCTGTCCAACGCGCTGCTCGATCAGCACGTCATGCAGCGTGGCCGGATCGGGCGGCTGATCAACGCCACGTGGACGACCTCGCTGCTGGGGATTGGCGTGGATGCCGAAACGGGCGCAGCGATCGAGAACGAGACGCGGCTGACCGATGTGACGGGCCGCTCGGCGGCGATTGTAGTCGATGCCAAGACCTACGGCGCGGCTGGCCGCTTTGCCGGCCCGACCAACAGCCTCTCGATTCGCAACGTCGCGACGCATCTGCTGCCTAGCGGCGGCTACGGCTACGATCTCAAGCTGCTGCGTCCGATGGTCGATGGTCGTCCGCAGCCCGCGCCGGACATTGCCGGACGCAGCTTCGGCGGGCTACAGCTTCCGGTGGGTGCCGGTGCGCTGCTGCTCGGCGGCGACATCAGCGGCGACAAAGCGGGCTTGGTCGCGGATCGCTTCGTGGAGCGCAGCGGCGGTGCTGGCGCGCGGCTGGTCGTGATCGCCACGGGCTACGCCAAGAACAGCGACGCGCAGGCCGATGCGAAAGCTTATGCCGCCGCCTTCCAGACCAAGGTGGCCGCGCCGGTCCAGTGGTTCGTCCTCGACTCGCACGCCGATCAGGCGGCGATCCAGAGCGCGATCGGCGGAGCGACCGGCGTGTTCCTGACCGCGCCCGATCAGTCCCAGGTGCTGGCGGCGCTCGACTCTGCCGCGTCGGTCGTCGATGTGCTGCGCAGCGCATGGCAGGGCGGCACGACGCTGCTGGCCGATAACGCGGCGGCTGCGGCGCTCGGCCAACTGATGACCGCCGACGCCACGCCGACTTCCAGCGGCCTGGAAGAAGCGTCGATCATCGACTTCCGGCCTGATGGCGTGACGGTGCGCTCCGGCCTGGGCTTTGTGGATGGCCTGGCGGTCGAGCCGCGCATGCTGCCTGATCGTCACTGGGGCCGTCTCTACAACCTGCTGTACCGCGATCGGGCATTGCTTGGACTGGGCATCGATGTCGGCACCGCCGTCGAGATCACCCAGAGCGGCGCGACCGTCCACGGCACCAGCGCGGTGGTCGCGCTGGATGGACGCTACGCCAGCTTCGCGGTCGGCGCGAACGGGGCGCTGGGCGCGCGCTACGTCCTGCTCGACTCGTTCGTCGCGGGCGAGAGCGTGATGCCGTAGGTCGGAGTGAAGACCAATGACCAAGCCACCGATGTTAGCTGCATCGGTGGCTTCTTGATAGTGGTATGACGCTGTGAGGGGTGGGCTACAGCGCGCTCAAGAAATCGAGCACGATCTGATTGAATTGATCAGGCTGCTCCATGTTGGGCACGTGCGCGGTGTCGCGCATCACCACGCGGCGCGCGCCCGTGATGCGCCGCTCCAATAGCTCGGCTGTCTCGACCACATACGGCTGGTCCTGATCGCCGACGATCACCAGCGTAGGCACCCGAATCTCGTCCAGCCGCTCGATCGCGGGCCGCTCCGGCTGCTGCTCGCTGCCCAGCTTCAGGCTATCGTTCTTGAGCGCGATCAGGTTCATCTCGCGGACAAGATCGCGCACCTGCGGCGTGACCTGATCGGGCGTGCGCTGCGGGCCGTCCACCCAGATCTGCACCTCAAGCTCCGCTGTCCGCTCCAGCTCGCCCTGCTCGAAGCTCGAAACGACTTCCTCCCACTGCCTGGGCGGCTCTCCCGCAGCCGGATTGCCGCTCAGCCCGGCTCCTACCAGAATCAATCCCTGGGCCATCTCAGGATGCTCCAGCGTGAGGTCGACGATCGTCGCGCCGCCACGCGAGCAGCCCATCAGGTACGCGCACTCGATGCCCAGGCAGCGCAGCAGCCCATACAGATCGTCGCGGTGGGAGTACGGGCCGTCCACCATCGCCGACTTGCCGAAGCCGCGCATATCGTAGCGCACGACGGTGTAGCGCTCGGCGAAGATGGGCCACTGGTCGTTCCACATGCGGTGATCGGCGATCCCGGCGTGGACCATCACCAGCGCCGCGCCGCTGCCTGCAACCTCATAGTAGAGCCGCGCGCCGTGGACATCCGCAAATCCGCTGCTTGGTCGGTTGGTTCCGTTCATGATTGCGCTCCTTCCTGCGCGCGCAGGAGTCGGCTGATTGAACCCGTGATATGCGCGGGCGACATGCGATCCTCACGTCGTCTCATCCGCGCCGAGAAACGTCTCCAGCACATCCTCGACCGTCCCGATCAGCTCAGGACGCTGCTGAAGCATCGTGACGATCCGCTGGATCGGCTCCGGCATGGCTGCCAGGCTCGTGCTGCTCGCGTCCTCCGAGGCTGCGCCGAGATCCAGCGTGTTGAGCGAGTATTCGAGGTAGTGGAACATCCGCAGCAGCGCCGGAGCGGAGATCGTGCGCGAGCCGCGCTCGTAGCGCGAGATCATCGTCCGATCGACCTGAAGCAGCGCGGCCAGATCGTCCTGCGTGACGCCGCGCGCGAGCCGGGCATTACGAATCGCCGCGCCGATCCGCGCGTTCAGCTCTTGATCGATCGTCATAGCAGCGTTTCTTGCAGCGGCGGCACCGCGTCGGGATCGTCGGGCAGGAGCTCGGCGGCTTTGGCACGAATCCAGCTCAGCGCGGCCTCGTACTTGCCCGCCGGCAGCAGCGCATACTTGGGCGTGCCCAGGTCGATGCAGAACTGCGCGAAGAGCTTGCCGAAGATCTCCTGCCCGGTGCGGCGCTTGTGGCGGCTGGCGATGCGGGTGATCGCTCGCTTGATCACCTCTTGCTGCGGCCCCGTGATGGTGGTGTGGCTGGCAAGCTGCTGCTGGAGCTCGTCCATCACGCCCTCGATCGTGCCGATACGCTCCTCATGCGCCTGAAGCTGCTCCTCCGTGCGCTGCTGAGCGCTCAGCAGCGCCTCGCGTGCCAGCCGCACCTCGACCAGCGCTTCGGCGAGGCGCTGGGCCAGCGCGGCCTGCGTGGTATCGACCGATGGCGCTGGCGCGGGCCGTAGCTCGTTGCCGTAGAGTGCCGCCAGCAGATCGACCAGCTCGATCTGGTAGCGCACCAGCTTAGGCCGCACCGCCTCGCTGACCTGGCTGGGCACGATCGTCGCCAGCCAGAACGGGATGAAGCGGTGCAGCAGCGCGACGACGGAGCGCACCCGCCCGCCCTGCGGCACTCGTACCAGGCGCACGCCCTGCGCCAGAACCTCATGCTCGCGCAGCTTGGCGCTCTGGCTGTCAAGGTCTAGCCCTAGCGCCTGGCAGATCGCGCGCACGGGCACCGCGATGCCATCGTCCACGAACACCGCCAACAGCTCATCGCCGTCGAACTCGACTTGCTTGTATCGAGTCAGGCCGCTTGGCGGCGATCCTGACTTCTGCTCGCTCATGGTCTGCTCCTACAACCGCGTTTCGAGTTCAAAGTTGCGAGTTCAAAGTTTCAAGTTCAACGTTGGTTCTTCCCCTTTGTTCCTTTGTGCTCTGTGCTCTGTGCTTTGTGCTCTCGTCCCCGGCCTGACGGCACACTCGTGCAAGTACCCTAGCACGGCTGTATGCGCTTTGTCAAACACCGGTATGCCGGAGAGTCACGTTCAGCCGGTTGTTGAGCAGGTTGTAGGTGCCTGAGCGGCACAAAGGGCGGGGATTTGGACCTTTGAGAAGTGGAATTGGCTCAAACCTACAAGATACGTGCCTCTAAGACACGTATCTTGCTGAAAAGGCCAAGTTGGTCGTGCCTGAGGGGCACGTATCCGGTCGATCAGAGGCCCGCGTGTAAGACGACCTCCGATGAGGCGCTATCCCAGCACATGCGCGATCTCGGCTGTGGTTGCCTGGCTGAACCCCATCATGAGCGCCTGATGTACGTCGGCCTCAAAGAAGAACAGCCGATTCTCCGGCTCGACGCGGTAGTATTGCTGCGGGGGAAACAGCTTGCCGGTCGTTACATCGCCGCAGAACCGATCCGGTCCCTGGCGCGTTCCAGTGATCGTATCGATAATCCAGCGGAACTCAAAGGCCTGTAATACAAGGTCGCCCTGTGCCCAGATGCCTTTACCGTTTTCACGGGCAGATCTCACGGCGTCTTGCACCAGCTTCAGGTCGGCGCGCTTGGGGATGTTCGGATAGATCAGCAGGCTGGTAGCATGACCGTCCTGCATCATCTGGAGGTTGAAGGTCGGACGCTGCGCTGGCGGTATCTGTGCTCGCTCGGCTTTGGTATAGTTGGCGTTGACGTAGGCCAGCAAGCGCCCGTTGTGGTCGAAGATTTGCTCGGCGACCATGACAAAAAGCTTACGCGGTGGACGCGGCTTTCCGTTCTGGCTCATGCCACGATCCAACCGCTCGCGAACGATCTTGAGATAGTGGCTGTGGGCAGCTTTGCCCGCATGAATATGCCTTGTCGATGCCTGACTCATGAGCCGTGGCGCGAGATGCTGCTTCAGGCCATCATCCAGATTCGCGCCGTGTGTTGCGAGAAAGTTCGCAAATGGCTCGTCGTACTTGCCGGGATGCTCCTCGTCGGCACCGCCAAAATGAAGCTCCGGGGCGTCGATCCCAAGCATACGCACAGGCAGCTGAATCGTCGGCGTGTCTCCATCCGTGGCGGAAACCCACCCTGCCCGATCGCAAAGGGCGAGGTGTTCCGGCTCGTGTTGCAGGACAAACGTTGGCATGAGTCACCTCCTGAGGATCGCGGGATGCACCACAGGCGCAACGGGGCTATGATGGGTGGCTGATGGTGCAGCGCTGACGGGAACTGTAGCGTGAGTATAGTCGCCCAGGAGCCACGGGTGGAGAGAGGAGGGCTACCCGTGGTGAAGATTTCGTAACCGATCGAAGACCAGGCTGCTCAATCCGCGTTAGGATTGGGCAGCCTGGCGCTGTGAGCGCAGCCGAATTAATGCGCAGGCTCGGCTACTCGCGGATGTTATCCAGCTCAGCGATGCGCTGAAGCTCCATGACCTGATCCTGCCAGTGGCGCTCTAGCTGCTTCTGCTGCTCGCCGCGCGGCCCGCGCGTGGCATCGCGCATCTGCTCAAACGGAAACTTCGGCCTTCGGTCGGCGTAGAGCAGCCCGTTCGCCTCCTGATAGGTGTCGGCGAACTGCGTGTAACAGAAGCCCGCCAGCATCCGCGCGGCGCGCACGCCTTCGAGCAGCGCAGTGTACTGCCGTCCCAGATCCTCGCCGTCGTCGCTGCGGGTATAGCCCCAGGTGGTCGACGTATCGGCAGAGAGCGCAATGCCGCCGAACTCGGTCAGCATGATTGGCTGGCCGGTGTGGGGATGTCCTTCGAGCGTCAGCAGACGGCCTGCGGGACGCTCGCGGGTAAACAGCCGCCCGACGACCTCGTCGGAGCGGTAGCGCAGCGCAAGCTGATCGGGCTGCTGATCGTAGTCGTGGATGCCGATGATGTCGGTCGCAACGCTCTCCCAGCCGTCGTTGCCGATCACCGGACGAGTCGGATCGAGCGTCTTGGTCAGGTGATAGAGCGTCTGGACATAATGGCGCTGCTCAAGAATGTCCGGCAGATCGGGAATGCCCCAGGACTCGTTGAACGGCACCCAGGCGACGATACACGGATGGCTGTAATCACGCTCGATCGCGTCGGTCCACTCGCGGATCAGGCGCTCGACGGAGCGCCGCGTGAAGCGGTAGGCGCTGGGCATCTCTTCCCAGACCAGCAGGCCGAGCGTATCGGCCCAGTACAGGTAGCGTGGATCTTCGATCTTCTGATGCTTGCGCACGCCGTTGAAGCCCATCGCCTTTGCCAGCAGCACATCGCGCCGGAGCGCGTCATCGTTGGGCGCGGTCAGGCCGGTTGCGGGCCAGTAGCCCTGGTCGAGCACCATCCGCAGCGTGAACGGGCGTCCATTCAGCAAAAATCGATCGCCCTGCACCTCGATCTGCCGCAGCGCCGTGTAGCTGAAAACCTCGTCGATCAATTGTCCGCGACCGGCCCAGAGCTGGAGATGCGCCTGGATCAGCGTCGGCTGCTGCGGGCTCCACAGCAGCTCGTTGCGGTAATCGTCGATGCCGGGATCGGAGAGCGCGATCCGCCGGAAGACGTCCCCATCGATCACGCGATAGGTATCGTCGGCCAGCAGCTTGCCGTTAGCCTCAAGCGTCACATGCAGCCGCAGATGCTCGCTTGGCTCGCCGTCGATATGCGCCTCAAGCCCCAGCTCCCAGTGAGCCAGATTTGGCGTCCAGCGCAGGCCGCCGATCGAGATTCTGGGCACCTGCTCAAGCCAGACCGTCTGCCAGATGCCGGTGGTGCGCGGATACCAGATCGCGTGCGGGTGCAAATGCCAGTCCTGCTTGCCGCGCGGCTTTGCCAGATCCTGGGGATCGTCCTCGGCGCGCACGACCAGCGTCTGCGACCTGTTCGTCACCAGATAGTCGGTGATGTCGATCTTGAAGGGCGTATAGCCGCCCTCATGCCGCGCGATCATCCTGCCGTTGAGCCAGACGGTCGCCGCATAGTCGACCGCCCCGAAGTGCAGGATCAGCCGATTGGTGTCGAGCTCCGGCGCGTCGAAGCTGCGGCGATACCAGCAGGCGCGATAAAATCCGGTATCGCCGATGCCGCTAGCCTCGGCTTCGGGCGAGAACGGCACGGCGATCGAAGCGTTCCACGCGACCTGATCGGGCCGCACCCAGGCGGCGGCGGGGTCGAGGGCAAAATCCCACGTGCCGTTGAGCGATGTCCAGTTTTTGCGTTCAAGCTGTGGACGCGGATAAGCATGAGCGTGATTCACTATATTCATTCCTTTGGCTTCGAGCGTTGAGTTTCAAGCTTCAAGTTTCACGTTTCGAGTTCATCGAACGTTGAACGTTGAACTTTGAACGTTCGTCCCCCGGCCTATCGGCGCATTACTGTTGGCTCAGGCGTAGTGTACTGTTGTGGGAAAGTGGCACGTCGAGCAGGTAGCCGTGTTCCAGTTGCGACGACTGAACGATCGAGCGCTCGCCGTTCAGATCTAATTGCAGCCTGGATTGTGGCAAACGCAGCACTTTTAAGCACATAGCCGCATGGCCCTGATCGGCGGCGCTATCAGTCGGGGCCAGCTTCAGGACCACCTCGCGCTCCGATGGCTGCTGGCTCTGCGACACCTGCCAGCCGTCCACGCCCACCGCGCGCCCGGTGCGCCAGTCCAGCACCACCTGGCCGGTGCCTAAGAATGCCGCCGTCGGCACCACCTGCGGCCAGCCATGCTCGCTGTCGCTGCGGCCCCACAGCGGCATCCCGACGCGCACATCGCCGCGCCGCGAGAAGAAGGTATTGTAGTACCAGCGCGTGTGCAGCAGTTGCTCGGATTGCTTCAGGCCGTCAGGCTCATCGAAAGCCCAGCGTCCATCGAGCGTCCAGTGCAGCGTCTCGACCGCCGCGTGGACCGCCACGTCGTCGCCGGTGTAGAGGCCGTACAGCAGCAGGCACGGCGCGGTCGATACCGGATCGAGGTGCTGGTTCTCCGGCGATACCGTCGACGCGCCGAAGGTTGAGATCCGGCGGCGGCTGGCATCGCTATCGGCTCCAAACGTCGTGATCGGATAGACGAACGTATAGCTCAGAATATTGTCGGCAGCGCCGCGACCGGCCTCCAGAAAGCGCGGATCGTCGGTCAGCTCGTAGAGCGTGATGCAGGCGTCCAGCGCCGCAATCGCCGCCTCGCGGTCGGGACAGGAGGCGTCCAGCGTGCCGCCGCCGAAGACGCCCGCCGCGATCAGCGCGCCAAGCGCATCGTCGTATGCCTGGACGGCTAGCTCGCGGTAGCGCTGGCTTGTGGCGGGATCGCGCTCGTCCAGCCAGCGGGCACACTCGGCGAACAGCCCGATCACCGCTGACGTGCCGCTGGGATACGGATCAAGCGGCTGGCCCGTCCGGTGATAGCGTCCGGCATAGCCGCCCTTTGGCAGGCGGTGCTCGACGATCCACCGCGCCACCGACAGCGCGGCCTCGGCCCAGATCTGCGGCTCCTCGCTGGCGCGCGGCTGCGCAAGCTGCGCGCTCCACGCGGCGGCAAGCAGGCTGCGGGCCTCGCTTGCCAGGCGGATCGTGTCGAGGCTCTCATCGCGCACGATCGTCAGGTTTTCGTAGTCGCCGTAGTTGCGGTAGCCGAAGTGATAGCCGCTTCGATCGCAGGCGGGATAGAGCAGGCCCTCAGGCGTGCGGCCCTCCGTCGCCCAGCGCGTCAGCGCTCCGGCGGCCTGCTCGCAGTAGTGGCGCAGCTCGTCGGGGGGCAGCGGCGCGGCTGCGGCGCAGAGCGCGGCGTAGCGCAGCGTCGTGCTTGCCATCAGCAGCGATTGCTCGACAAAGCCGAGCATGGCCGTGCCCGATCCTTCGGGCGACTCGTACTGGCCGCCGCCGACGCTCGGATTATAGAGCCGCCGGTTGAACCAGCGGATATGCCGCCCGGCCTGGCTGAGCAGCGTTTGCTCAGGCCGCGCCGCGCGCGGTCCCGCGTAGCGCCGCCACAGAAAGCGCATCGCCGTGGCATGATCGTGGGCGGCGGCAGGCGGGCGGCACAGCACAAAGAACGTTGAGCGCAGCGTGCTGCCCGCGTCGAACTCGCGGTAGACCTGCTCGCCCGGCGCGAACGTCTCTTTGCCGATATACGCCTCGTCGCTGCCGTCTCCCCGATGGCCGAACTCCTGCTGCGGATAGCGGAAAAACACGCGCAGCCCCGTCTCCTGCTCGGTCGGCGTCGCGCCGATCGCATACATCTGCTCGGCAACGACCGGCTCCGGCGTTTCGCTGGGCGCGAAGATGCTCCAGGTTGCTGTGGCCGCGCTGTAGTGGAGCGCCGCCTGGGCCATGCGGTCGGCCCGAAAGGCAAAGCCGCTGCGCGGATCGGGGTGCGGGAACATGCCCGTGCCGTAGGTCGCGCAGCCGTAGTGCAGGCTCGGCAGATCGAGCCGCCCCGGATCGCGCTCGACACCGTGCAGCGTCCAGCCGTACACCAGCGCGCCGGTAAACGGGCCGTCGACAAAATCGATCTGCCAGTCGAGCGCAAGCGGCTGCTCAGGGCTGGAATCGAAGACCAGCCGGAGGTCGCACTGTACCCGCCCTGCCGCGTGCGCGACGGTGCCCTGCGCCAGCAGCCCGCCCTCGACGCTCGTCAGCGTCTCCCAGCGCCCGCCGACGAGCGTGCCATCAGGCAGTTGCAGATGCGGCGGCTCGATCGTCGCGCGCGCCTCCTGCTCGCGCGCGACGTACAGCGACCAGCCATCCGGCCCCCGCGTAGCGCTGAGAGTCGTCCCGGCCTCGTTGTTCAGGTACCGCACTGTGGAAGAGTCTTGCATCGACACAGCTTTTCCTGTTGTAATTCGCCTGCATTACGACAAGGTGGCATCGAAGCTTGAGTGTGACTCACGTATGATCATGAGTTGACGACGACGTTGCGGAGCGCTGCTGGCATACGAAATGCTAGGCGTGCTTATCACTGATACACAATTGACGAAAAAAGCCGACTAAATTATACTCTTTTGCGTCGATTGATATATTGCTGTGTCAAAGCAGAATTGTCAACTACGATCCTCATCACACTCTCATCGGCATGAGTGAAAGAAGCTGCGGTGTTGCACGGCAAAACGTTGCACATAGATGCCAATATTCCGGCGGAGACAGCAGTTACGATGCTCAAGGCGCTGGCATCGGCTCCGCGCTGGCGTATTTTGCAGTACCTCGCCAGCGGTGGTCACTCGGTTAACGAGGTGTCAGACGCGCTTGAGCTGCCGCCGTCGACCGCAGCGGCGCATATCAAGGTGCTCGAAGAGGCCGGGCTGGTCTATAGCGAGCTGCAAGCGGCAACGCATGGCCTCCAAAAGATCTGCACCCGCACCTACGATAACGTCAGCATCCAACTGCCGTTCGCGCCCGCCATCGCGCGCAACAGCGTCGAGGTGACAATGCCGATCGGCGCGTATGCGGCCTTTGAGGTGCAGCCAACCTGCGGCCTTGCCAGCTCGACCGGGCTGATCGGCTATCTGGACGATCCGCTCTGCTTCTACGAGCCGGATCGCATTCACGCCGGGCTGCTCTGGTTTCGCAGCGGCTTTGTCGAGTATGTCTTTCCCAATCGCCTGCCGACCGGCGCGAAGCTGCTGAGCCTGCAACTGAGCATGGAGATCTGCTCGGAGGCTCCGCTGCACCATAGCCACTGGCCGTCGGACATTACGATGTGGATCAACGGCCACGAGGTCGGCACCTGGACCTGTCCGGCGGATTTTGGCGGCCAGCGCGGTGTGCTCACGCCCGACTGGTGGGACGAGAAAGATACGCAGTACGGCCTGCTGAAGCGCTGGCTGGTCAACAGCGACGGCACGTGTATTGATGGTCGTCCGCTCTCGGAGGTGACGACTCACGGCCTGGGCGTCGAGCAGCAGCGAGTGATCAAGATACGCCTGGGCGTGAAAGCAGATGCGCTGCATGTCGGCGGAGTCAACCTGTTTGGTCAATCGTTTGGCAATTATCCGCAGGACTTAGTGCTGCGCCTGGAATACGTGCCGGGCAAGCGCGCCGATCCCGAAACCCTAACCCCGCCGATCATCGGCGGCTGATAGATCAGCTATCACGGTCAGGAGGCAGCTTCAGCACGATCTACGTTTCGTCTTGAGTTGGCGGTCAGGCTAGATCAAGGAGGATCACGATGTCGAATCGATTGCACAGAATGGTGGCGCTCATCGCAGTGATGAGTGTGCTGGCCCTGCTGCTTGCAGCATGTGGCGGCGACGCAGGGACGACCGGGGGCACAGGTGCTAGCCCGGCGGCGACGGCAGGCGGCACGGGCGCTAGCCCGGCGACGAGCCCGGCGGCGAGTGGATCGCCAGCGGCTAGCGGCGCGGCAGGCGGTACGGCGAGCGCGGGAGCGTGCCCGGATGCGGCGCAAGGCCAGCAGATTACGATGTGGAGCCCGCTCACCGGACCCGATGGCGACGAGATGACTGCTCTGGCGAACCAGTTCAGCCAGGAGAACCAGCGCGGGATCAAGGTTCAGCATGTGCCGCAGCCCGAATACCTCCAGAAGCTGAACACGGCGGCGGCAGGCAAGAACCTGCCCGATATGACCGTGGTGCGCGTCACCGATGTTCCGGAGATGGCCGCGCGCAACGTGCTCAAGCCGATGTCCGACGAGGCGCTTGGCATCATCGCCGCCGACGATGCGGACTTCCCCGAAGCGGTGTGGAACGGCGGCACGTACAAGGATCAGCGCTTCTCGGTGCCGCTGGATGTCAACCCGCAAGTGCTGTACTACAACAAAGATCTCTTCCAGCAGGCTGGCATCACTATGCCGACCGACCGGCCAATGAATCGGCAGGAGTTTGAGGCGGCGGCGGAGAAGCTCAACGCCAACGGCGTCGCGGGCATCGCGATCGGCACGCTCTACAGCGGCGAAACCTTCTTCGACATGCTGATCCGGCAGTTTGGCGGCGCGCTCTCGAACGAGGAAGGCACCGAGGCGACCTATAACAGCGAGGCGGGCGTGCAGGCGATGACCTACCTGCGCGATCTGAAGCAGAAGTACTCGCCGACGATCCAGGGCCAGGGCGATCCTGAGGTGACGCAGTTCCAGCAGGGCAAGGCGGCGATGGTGATCCACGGCCCGTGGCACATCAGCAACCTTCAGAAGCTGCCGTTCACCGGCTTTGCGATGGTGCCGCAGATCGGCGACGAATATGTGGCGATCGGCGGCTCGCACCAGCTTGCCCTGACCACAGAAGACCCGGCTAAGGCGGCGGCGGCAGCCTGCTGGATCGCCTGGCTCTCCGAGAACTCGGTGCAGTGGGCCAAGGCCGGCCAGGTTCCGGCGCGCAACTCTGCCCGCAATAGCCCTGAGCTGGCAACTATCGCTGCGCCGGTTGCGGCATTCGCCAAGGAAGCCGAGTCGATGCAGTTCCCGCCCTCGATCCCCGGCATCAGCGGTGCGCTCGGCCCTGAGGGCTTCGGTCGAGCCGTCAACCCGATTTTGCTCGGTCAGCAGAGCGACATCAAGGCCGCGCTGGATCAGGCGGCCCAGCGCTCGAACCAACTGCTGAAGCAGAACGCACAGCAGTACGGCGGCGGCTAGTACGCTGTCTTGATCGATGTGTGGGAGTCCGAGCGCTCGGACTCCCGCACCTTCTGCGGCGGCGAGCACCTTTCGAGGTAGAAAGGCAGAGGATCATGGCTACAGTCAACCAGGCGCGGGCGGCGACGATCCCCCGCGAAAGAATGAGACAACGCTTTAGCTGGGCTCCCTACTTGTTTATCTTGCCTCATCTTGTTTTCTTCCTCGCGTTTCTGGCCTGGCCGTTTTTCTACGGCATCTATATCAGTTTGTTCAACTTCGACTTTCTACGGCCTGAGTACCGGCCCTTCGTCGGTCTGCAAAACTACGCCGATCTGCTGATCAACCGCAATAGCATCCAGTTCAGCGATTTCTGGCGCTCGATGGGCAATACGGGCTGGTTTCTGCTGTACAGCGTGCCGCCGCTGGTGATCCTGGCGCTGCTGCTGGCTGTGCTGCTGAACGGCAACTACCGGGGCCGCAACCTGTTTCGCGGAATCTACTTCGCGCCCTACGCGCTGTCGGTGACGGTCGCTGCGGTGCTCTGGCGCTGGATCTTCGATCAGGGCGGCTTGATCAACTCCTACATGGGCACGCTCGGTCTGGTCCAGCCGCCGTGGCTCAGCGCGATCCCGTGGTCCTGGATCGCGATCACGATCTGCACCGTGTGGTGGACGATCGGCTTCAACACGATTATCTTTCTGGCCGCGTTGCAGGATATTCCAGAGTCGCTCTACGAGGCCGCATCGATCGACGGCGCGAATAGCATCCAGCAGTTCTTCGGCATCACCGTGCCGATGCTGCGACCCGTGCTGATTTTCGTGATCACGATCACGCTGATCGCCTCGGCCAATCTCTTCGGACAGCCCTGGATTATGACCGGGTCGCAATATCTGCCGACCGAGCCAGTCATGATGCGGATCTACAATGAGGGCATCCTGCAAAACCGCATGGGCAGCGCCGCCGCGATGTCGGTGTTCTTCGCCGCCATCCTGCTGGTGCTCACGACGCTGAACTTCCGCATCTTTGGTCGCACCGAGGAGCGCTAGTCGGGGGACGAGGCTCAACGTTCAGCGTTCCAGGTTCAACGTTCGATGAACTCGACACCCGAAACTCGAAAAAGGAGGTGTCTGCCATGGCTTCAGCCAGTGTACCAGCCGAGCGTGTAAGCAGCGGCCCAGCGGGCACTCGTGTTCTATCGAGAGCTCTCTTGTATGCCGTGCTGATTCTCTGTACGCTCTTTTTTTTGTTGCCTCTGCTGTGGATGTTCGTGACGGCGATCAAGCCGTTCGAGGAGTGGGTACAGCCGAACTGGATTCCAAATAATCCGACGCTTGATAACTTCCGCTCGATCTTCTCCGACCCGACGTTACCGGCGCTGCGCTGGTTTGCCAACAGCCTGGGTATCGCCAGTGTGTTTACCACGCTGGTCCTGATCATCGACTCGCTGGCGGGCTACGCCTACGCGCGCATGGAATTTCCGGGCCGGAATGTGCTCTTTGGGCTGCTGCTGGCGACACTTGTCATGCCCGGCCTGATGTTCCTGATTCCAAACTATCTGACGATCAACCGGCTCAACTGGCTGAATACGTATCAGGGCGTGATGGCTCCTGGCCTGGCCGGTGTCTTCGGTGTGTTCTTTATGCGCCAGTTCTTCCAGGGCGTTCCCAAGGAGTTGGAGGAGGCCGCGCGCATCGATGGGGCCGGTACCTGGACGACCTTCTATCGTGTGGTGCTGCCGCTGGCGAAAGGCGCGCTGGCAACGCTGGCCGTGATTACGTTTATGGCCTCGTGGAACGATTTTCTCTGGCCGCTGCTGGTGCTGAACGACCGGACGATGCAAACGCTGCCGGTGGGCCTGGCGACGATCCAGGGCCAGTATACCTTCGACTACGGCAAGCTGATGGCCGGCGCTGCCGTGACCGCCGTGCCGGTGCTGCTCCTGTACATGTTGCTGCAACGCTACATCGTCCAGAGCGTGGCGATGAGCGGATTGAAGGGCTAGCGCATGAGACATGTGATTGTGCGCAGCTTGCTGCTGATCGCTGCGCTGCTGCTGGCCGCGTGTGGCAATACGCAGGGCGGCGCGCAGCCGAGCGCCGAGTCCAGCGCGGCTCCGTCGAGCGCGGCGAGTCCGGTGGCGCAAGCCAGCAGCCCGCCCACGCCCACCACTGGCCCGACGCCGATCCCAACGCCCGGCCCGAACGAGTTTGCCAATCCGATCCTCGACCAGGATTTTCCAGATCCCGACACGCTGAAAGTCGGCGATACCTACTACGCCTACGCGACGAATACCGGCGGGACCAACGTGCAGACCGCCACGTCCACCGATCTCGCCCACTGGCAGGTTGTGGGTGAGGCGCTTCCAGCCTTGCCGGGCTGGGCCAGCGGCGGCTTTACCTGGGCACCTGAGGTCACGACGACCGCCGACGGGAAGGGCTATGTGATGTACTTTACCGCGCGCGTCGCCGAGACGACGCGCCAGTGCATCGGCGTGGCAACCAGCGACAAGCCGGAAGGCCCGTTCCAGTCAACTGCCGACAAGCCCTTTATCTGTCCGATGGAGGAGGGCGGCGCGATCGATGCAGGCTCGTTTGTCGACGACGACGGCACGCGCTATCTGCTGTGGAAGAACGACGGCAACTGCTGCGGCTCGTCGACGCGCATCTATCTCCAGAAGGTTTCCGCCGATGGCCTGACGCTCGAAAGCGAGCCGACGAAGCTGATCGAGAACGATCAGCCCTGGGAAGGGATTGTGGTCGAAGCGCCGACGCTGTGGAAGCACGCGGGCAAGTACCACCTGTTCTACTCGGCCAACAATTACGCCGGGATCGACTACACGGTCGGGCATGCTGTGGCGGATCAGATCCTCGGCCCGTACACCAAGCCCGAAAAAAACCCGGTTCTCAGGAGCGACCTCAACAATGCCGCTGCGCTTGGTCCGGGCGGTCAGGATATTGTGCTGGATAAGGACGGCGAGGCCTGGATGATCTATCACTCGTGGGACCCGACCGTCACCTATCGGCGCATGATGATCGATGAGTTGGTCTGGGAGGGCGATACTCCGGTGGTGAAAGGGCCGGATAACGTGCCGCAGGCGCTTCCATAAGAGAACCAAGTTCAACGTTCGACGAAACTCCAAACTCGAAGCTTGAAACCTGGAACATCGATGTAGGGGCTCGGAAAGGGGAAGAACGATGCAAGGGCGTATCTTGCGGCGACGACCGCCGCGTCTACTCGTCCACCTGCTGTCTCTGCTGCTGATCGTCGGGCTGGCCGCTGGCGCGCGGGTGTCATCCGCCGAGGTCCGCGTCAGCGCCGGAACCTACACCAACCCGCTGCCGGTCCAGATCCCCGGCGACGGTCTGGTCGAAAGCTGCGCCGATCCCTCGGTCATTCGCGGCCAGCAGCCGGGCGATACCTACTGGTACATGTACTGCACGACCGATCCGCTCAACGACGAGGATAAGACCGGCGATAACTTCAATTTCCATAAGATCCCGATGCTGCGCTCGCTCGATCTGGTCAACTGGACCTATATGGGCGATGCGTTCGCCGCCGTGCCCTCGTGGGGCGAGCCGACGGCGGGCGTGTGGGCTCCCGAAATCGATTATTTCAACGGCAAGTATTATCTCTACTACGGCATCACCGATGTCAAGACCGAGGTCAGCGGCGAGCCCAACTGCGGCGGCGATAACGCGATCGGCGTCGCCACGAGCAGCAGCCCGCTCGGCCCCTGGGACGACATCGGTCGTCCGGTGGTCGAGCCACGCCGCAACGGCCCCGGCTGCAACTTCTTCTGGACCTTCGACCCCGAAGTGATCGTGGCTGAGCCGGTCGATGAGTACAGCGAGCCACAGAAGTACATCTACTACGGCAGCTACTACGGCGGCATTCAGGTGCGTATGCTCTCCGCCGATGGATTTACCGCGCCCGCCGAGAGCGCCGTGCAGGTGACGATCGCCAACCGTTACGAGGGCGCGGAGGTCGTCCGGCACGATGACTACTACTACCTGTTTGTGTCGGCGTCGAACTGCTGCAACGGCCCGCAGACCGGCTACAGCGTCTACGCTGGCCGAGCGGCCAGCCCGACCGGCCCGTTCGTCGATCGCGAGGGCGTTTCGCTGCTGGCCGGTCGCGTCGGGGGCACGCCCGTGCTCAGCCTGAACGGCAACCGCTGGGTCGGGCCGGGCCATAACACCGTTTTCACCGACTTCGAGGGCCAGGACTGGACGATCTATCACGCGATCGACCAGAACGATCCGTATTTTGCCGGAACCGATAACTTCACCAAGCGGCCCGTGCTGCTGGATGCGCTCGATTGGATCGACGGCTGGCCGACAGTGCGCGGCGGCCACTGGATCTCCGATACGCCACAGCCAGCGCCCGCAGCCCAGCCCGGCGACACGACGGCCTATCGCACGCCGCCCGCGCCGATGGACGAGCCCGGGCCGTTGCTCGAAGCGTTCTCCGACGAGTTCAACGGTGCGTCGCTTAGCCCGCGCTGGAGCTGGGTACGCGAGCCAGCCGCCGACCAGTTCGGGCTGACCGGCGAGTCGTTCCGCTTCGAGACGCAGGGAGCGGATCTGTACCAGACCAACAACAGCGCGTCGGTGCTGACCGAGGCCGCGCCCAGCGGCAACTATGTGGTCGAGACGCGGGTCAGGCTGAGTCTGCCTGCCGAGGGCTGCTGCTTCAACTACGTCCAGGCCGGTCTGGTGATCTACGGCGACGACGATCGGTATCTCAAGCTGGTGCATGCCTCGATCTGGGAGACGCGCCAGACCGAGTTTGCCCGCGAGTACGTCGATGTCAGCAAAGGCCCGTTCTACGGCAGCACGCTGATCGGCCCGCCCGACGAGTGGACCTATCTGCGGATCGTCAAGCGCACGCACGCCGGCGCTGAGCACTACACCGCCTACACCAAGCGCGACGCTCCCGGCGCGCAGTGGGTGCGCGGCGGCACGTGGACGCATAGCCTGGGCACCAGCGCGCGCATCGGCCTGGTGTCGATGGGCGGCACCGGCTTTACCGCCAACTTCGACTACGTGCGGGTGTACCAGTTGGTCCACTCGCGCATCTGGATGCCCGCGATGTTCCGCTAGCCTCCTCCGACGATCGTTGACGCGACGACGCCTGAGCATCGATTGCTCAGGCGTTGTTGCTGCGGCTGGGACGACTGACGGGTTGCCCGTGGCAGCGCTGTGGCACCTCGTCCACCGGAAGGCATGATCCTTGTTCGCCGCATCCTCACTTGAGCCCGTCACCTGGCCCTGATTATTGATGGCATGCGCAAAGCTTATCTCCCCACCGAGCGTCCCCAGATCGCGCATGCCCACGGCAGGCTC
Source organism: Herpetosiphonaceae bacterium (assembly GCA_036374795.1). Taxonomy (NCBI): domain Bacteria; kingdom Bacillati; phylum Chloroflexota; class Chloroflexia; order Herpetosiphonales; family Herpetosiphonaceae; species Herpetosiphonaceae bacterium. Next base: position 24,450 of record DASUTC010000303.1, on the reverse strand, counting down.
CCACAAAAATGCATGGAAGGCCGGCCAACTCTACGGAGGAGCGATCGGGAAATGATCGTGGTGACAACATGCGCGCCAGGCTGAAACCAGCCTGGCGCGCATCTGCGATCGGCAATGTGTTTTAGCGAACGGTGAAGACGACCTCGCGGCTGCGGGTGTTGCCTGCGCGGTCCTGCGCCACGACGAGCAGCCGGTGCTGTCCAGGGCGCAGGCTGAGCGTCTCGCCGTTCTGCACCTGGCGCGCATTGGCCGTGTCGGGATCGATCGTGGCCTGCTCAAGCAGCATACCCGCGTCCTTATCCGCCGCCTGCCAGCGAATGGTCACGCTACCGGCCTGCGCCACCGGCGCTGCGACGTTCAGATCGGGCGCGCTCGCGTCGGCGCTCTCGCGGGCGTCGAGCACCGCTGAGGCTTGTACGCTGCTCTCAAAGATGCCGTCGCCGTCGGCGTCCACCTGCAACGCGGGCCAGCCCTGCGGCGCTGCCGCCCGACCGGCACCCGGCTGAAGCGCCAGTTGCGCGCGTCCATTCGTGCCGAGCAGCACGCCCAGGTAGAGCGCGGTGCGCTCCACGCGACCATTGCCGAGCACGCGCACCTTGAGATCGACGCTGCCCTCACGCTCGGCGGCGAGGTTGAAGGTGTAGTCGCGATCGGGCTTGACAAAGGCGAACTCGCCCTCCGGCAGCCGCTCGTAGTGGGAGCCGGGGATCGCGGGCGGCTGGGCATCCACATCGCCCGGTCGGCGGCCCGTCGCGCGGCCATCGGCGTCGGTTGCTTGCAGCGCAACCGGGCCAAGCGCGCTGATCCACGCGCCGCTCAACTGCTCCAGCGGGGCGCGAGTGGGCCTGGTCGAAGACTGTGAGGTCGTCGTCGCCGAGGCCGACATCGGGATCGCGCCGCGCAGCAGATCGCCGATCCAGGGCAGCACCGGCCCATCGCTGACGGCAACGCCCATCACATAATCGCGCTGGACCAGCGCGCCGTGCTCGCGCTCGACGTACCAGAGCTGCGCGCCGCTGTTGATCAGCGTGTTGCGCCAGGGATCGCCCATCGCGGCGGACATGATCGAGACGGTGCCATCGCCGTCGACGGGCAGCTCGTCGCGCTTGGGACACGGCTTGTAGCCGGTCCAGGTCAGGCACGAGCCGGTGTACTCGCGAAGCTGTCCCAGCGTGCCGGAGCCGTAGCCGGTCAGCGCGACCCAGCGCACGCCGTTGATGCCGCCGTGGCGCTGCCCGTCGAGCGCATCGTGGGTCGCCTCGGCAATGTTCAGCACCGTGCTATTCTTGCCCAGGTTGAGCAGCAGTTGCTTGACGCCGCTGTACGAGAGCACGCGGCCAATCGTGCCGTTGCCGTCGACATCACGGTCTTCGATGTATGGACGCAGCCGACCCGAGTCGCTGTTATCGTAGTAGGTGTAGTAGCCGCGCGAGGGGAGCAGTTGCATACCGCCCGGCATGTTCTGCACAACATCCTTGATCTCGTCGGGGTTTAGCCCGATGCCCAGGAAGGACGGGCCGAACTGATCGCCGTACATCAGCGTTTTGAGGAATTTGACCGAGCCCAACTGCGGCGAGCCAAGCGTGATCAACTGGTCGACCCGCGAGGCGCGTGCTGCGTCGGAGATATAGTAGCGGCTCACCAGGCCGCCCATCGAGTGCGCGACGATGTCGGCGCGGGTGATCGTCCAGGTGGAGCGATCGGTGCGTCCGCCGTTGGTCGCCGTCAGCGCCCGCGTGATCAGCGCATCCAACTGGCTGGCCGTCGTGCGCAGGTCGCGCCGCCAATCGTAGGGGAAGACCCACAGATCCACGTTCTGGACGTAGCCCTGGCGCTCAAGGTAGCCGATCAGATCGTCATAGGCTGAGTGATAGATATCACTGGGCCGGAGCGCCGGAGCGACCGGCGTGACGCCGTCGGGGCGCATCTTGAGCGCGTCGAAATAATCGTCATCGCCGGACAGCGCGGCCTCCCAGGTGTTGACCCAGACTTTCTCGCCCGCGCTGTAGCTGCGGGTGTAGGTGCCGCCGTGGCCGTTGTCTACGCTGAGCGTAAATGCCGATGTCGCGGTAAGCTCCGATCCGGCGACGCCGGGGATCACAATGACCGGCTCACGACCCGTTGCCGCGTACGCTGACCGACTGACGAACGGGACCAACAGGGCGGTGAGGAGCGCACACACGCTCATGAGCGACAACATCGTTCGCTGCGTCCGAACTCTCATGGATTCTCTCATCCTTGACTACGATCGTGGCAGGTGCCACCCAGGCCGGTTGGATGGGGGGACATAAACTTGTACGATCTAATTGTAAAAGGACTGTCAAGGTACGCCAGGTCTGGATCTGACAGAATCATGACTCGTCGTCCTTTTAGTCTAATTGACAATAATGGATTGCGTTCTGGGGTGGATGATTTTACAGTGGATGACCGGAAGCGGCTCTACAGGCCAATCATTACCTTTGTGGCAGAAGGGATATTGACATAATTAATTCTTGCTGCGTCAACTGATCCACTGGAGGTTGCGGGCCGAGTCGTCGTTAGTCCGGCGGGCTTGTACGATCGTATGTGACGATCTGGATCGCTGAAGCGGGAAGGCTGACCGCACTGTTGATGCCGACGACCTTCCCGCTTCATAACGATGTTTCACAAATACCGCCGTGCTGCACGTTTAGCAGACCCGTGTATGCCAATCGCCATGAGTCAGATCGGTGTATTCGTGCCAATACTTGTGGTAATGGTAGGTACTGACGTACCACTGCTCCCAGTAGATATAGCGCTCGTTCTTGCCGCTCGTTCCAGGGAAGTGCCCATGATCATAGTGCTCGCACGTGGTATCTGCGAACACGTACCGGGCTGGAATAATCAGCGCAGCGCCGACTAGAAAAACAATGACCGCTGAGACAACCGCCTGTTTCCATGTAATGAGGTGTTGAAGCATGGGCCTCAATATCGTGCTCCTTGTGCAATCTTGTGCAGGATTGTCAATAGTTAAGAAGATTATACGTATAGGCTGAGATAGCGACCACGCAGCCATTAGTCCTGAGTACACCGTAGACCCTTCCTGACGCCGAGGGCGTCAGCGCAGGAGCACCCGGACATACCGCCAGCCCAAACGCCCATGACCCAGAACAGTGCTGTCCTGGGCGGCAGTGCGTCTTTATAGCTGCCGGAGATGAGCTACGAGCGGGGCAGCGAATGCTCAGAAAGATTGACGCGGGCGCGAACTTGGGCGGCGAGCGATTGGAAGAAGGTTTGCGAGTGATTGCGATAGGCGCTGGTGGCCTGCCAAAGCTGCTGGAGGGATGGCGGGCTGTCGGCCAGCAAGAGCGTTTGCAGGTGATCATGGGCCTGGCTCAGCTCCATGAATGCAAAGCAGAGTTCGCACCATTCTTCGTCTGTGGGAAGCCACTCGGTCTGCTGCATTGTTTGCTCCGATACCAAGCTAAGCGATGTAGGTCACGTGCTCATAATGCACCTACAATAAATGCAGGCTGGAAGATTTTTTCCTCGGCTCGCGGCTCGATCGAGCGACATTGCCTATACGCTACACATACAGATCGGGACGACGTGGCGGCTGATGAGCATCCCTGGAATGACGTAGCAAACACGGCGAACAGGTAAGGTTGTTGGTAAGGTGCCGGTGCTACACTGTCATCAGTTCCGGTGAGAACACCCCACTTGAACAACTTACCTTATCACCACCGCTGTACTACAGCCCAACGTGTCGGCCTACACCCTCCAACGATACGTCCTGTGCTCGGCGGCCTTGAACGTATCGCACTGACACCCCCCAGCGGTACGTTCTTTGTTTAACCCAGCATCTGCTGAGCCGATGAGGCCAATTGGTTGCTGCCCGGTTGTAGCGCTGCCCGCGCGCAGATGCCGCCTGGGTGTTTTGAGGTGCTCGGAGAAATTCGGGGAAAATAAATACCCGCTACGATATGGTGCTCGGCCCACCCCCCAGTCGGTCGAGTAACATACAGTAGCGGATGCCTATACGATAACATTAAAATAAATTAATACAGCCTGTTCAAAAGTACTATTTTAAGCCTAGTACCTGTAGTATTCCTGTGTAGGACTTTTGGGTTGTGGGGATCAGTTATGATAGCGACACAGGGGTGCAGCAGGCTTCGCCGCCTGGTGTTGGGACGCATCGCACGGTAGGCGACACATCATGCCGCGCAGCCCGTACTACCAGTTCGGGCCTCCACACATCGACCTCGCCCCACGACCCTGCATCATGCTCTGCCTACTGCTTGCTGCCCGGCACCAGGATGATCATCGAAGGAGGAGGCTCATGATCAACAGACCACCATTCGGCGATCGAGTCGAGGCTGGGCAACTGCTCGCGCGCGCGCTCATCCACTACGCCAACCGCCCGAATGCTGTCGTTCTGGCGCTGCCGCGCGGCGGTGTGCCGGTGGGCTATGAGATCGCCAGGGCGCTGGCACTGCCGCTGGATGTTCTGATCGTGCGCAAGCTGGGCGTGCCCGGCCACGAGGAGCTGGCGATGGGAGCGATTGCGTCGGGCGGCGTGCGCGTGCTCTACAACGAGGTCATTCAGGACCTTGGCATCGCCGACAAAGCGATCGAGGCTGTCGCCGCACGCGAGCGACGCGAGCTCGAGCGACGCGAACACGTCTATCGCGATCACCGGCCCGTGCTTGAGGTGCATGATCGGATTGTGCTGCTCGTCGACGACGGGCTGGCGACCGGAACGACGATGCTGGCGGCGATCAAGGCGTTACGCGCGCGCCATCCCGCCGGGATCGTGGTCGGCGTGCCGGTGGCGCCGCCGAGCACGGTCAGCACGATCCGTCGTGAAGTGGACGAGATCGTCTGTCTGCTGACGCCTGAGCTGTTCTACGGCGTCGGGCTGTGGTACGCCGATTTCCACCAGGTCACGGATGACGAGGTACGCAGCCTGCTGGATCGCGCTGAGCACGCGCAACACAACGAGGTCGGGGGGCCGGGATCGGGGGCCAGGAGTCAGTGAACGCCCCGCGTATGCCCCGTGCCGCATGAAGCGGATCAAGGAGGTTTGACCATGGAGGCATCAGCGCAACAACGTGAAGTGCGGGTGCGCGCCGACTCGGTTGTGCTCGATGGTACGTTGAGTATTCCAGATCACCCTCAAGGGATCGTCGTGTTTGCGCACGGCAGCGGCAGCAGCCGCCACAGCCCGCGCAATCGGGCGGTCGCGCGGACGTTGCAGGAGGCAGGGCTCGCCACGCTGCTGTTCGATCTGCTCACGCAGGACGAAGAGGCGATCGATCGGCAGACCGCGAAGCTGCGCTTCGACATTGGCCTGCTGGCGCGTCGGCTCGTCGGGGCAACCGACTGGCTTGGCGAGCAGCCAGCCACCGCCATGCTGCGGATCGGCTACTTTGGCTCAAGCACCGGCGCGGGCGCGGCGCTGGTCGCCGCAGCCGAGCGCTCATCCGTGGTCGGCGCGATCGTCTCGCGGGGTGGTCGTCCGGATCTGGCAGGCGCGGCGCTCGATCTGGTCCAAGCGCCGACGCTGCTGGTCGTCGGCGGGGCGGATACACCGGTGATCGCGCTCAACGAAGCGGCAGCGAGACGGCTCCACGCCGTCAGGCAGCTTGAGATCATCCCCGGCGCGACCCATCTCTTCGAGGAGCCGGGCGCGCTGGAGCGCGTCGCGCAGCTCGCGGCCCGCTGGTTTAGCAGCTACCTGCGACCGGCTGATGCGGAGGGCGATCTGCTCCGCGAGGCGGCTCGTGGGGGGTGATGCGCGCAGCCGATGGGGTGGTGGGCCGAGTTACGAGCCGAAGCGCCTGCTCGACGCTGACCAAAGCCGCGCCGCAAACAAAAGATGCCGCAGCTACGTTTCTCCACCCTCTCAGGCGATAAACTGCGTAGCTGCGGCTATTCATCCTAGCCGGGTAGCCTGACACCCTACTCAGGTATCAGCCGAGTTTTCCCGGCTATGGTGACGAAGTTGAGGCGGCTGAGCATTCGTTCGATGTCCGATGTGGATTATCTACTTGTCTGCTCAACCGCGTGCTACGAGCATAGCACATATGCCCCGTCTGTGTGTTGCGATCTCGCAACCCCAGGTGAAGATCTGTGGACAGTGCGCCGGTATCTCCGATGATGCATCAGGGTTCGAGCACCGCCTCCGTCTGCCCCTCAATCGCGATGCGGACCTCACGCACGCTTGGGAATTGCATCAGCGTGCGGGTAATCTGCTGGCGGATAAACATCACGCGCGTCGAGCCGCCGCCATACGCCGCCATCTCACGCGAGAAATCCGCCGTCGCCACGCCATCCACGATCGTCAGCTTGCGGAGCGTGACGCGCGGCCCCCAGCTCGACGTGCGGCCTGGGTACGTCAACACCTGCCGCGGCGTTGGCAGCCCCGTCTCGAACCCGGCGAAGTTGGGCGGCCCAGGCCCCCACAGCAGCTCTTCCAGCGCCGCCGAGCCGACGCGGACGGTCTTCGGGATACGGCGCGGCATCGCTTGCAGGTTATCGCCCAGCACCCAGTAGAGATCGATCACCTGCGTATCAGGATCGCTGGCGCTCAGGATCGTCAGCGTTTGCCGGGCCAGCAGATCGCCGGTCTGGCTGCGGATCTCCAGCGTTGCCGTCTGCGTGCGTGGCTGTGGCGGCGGGCCGGAGCCCATCCAGTTGAGGCTATCGATCAGCAGGCCGCGACCATCTTCGCCGCGCAGCAGCGTATAGGCTTGCGATAGCTCCGTGCCATCACGCCAGCGCAGCGTCGCCGTGACGCGCTCATTGGGCTGTCCGCCACGAATCAGCATGTGCAGCGGCAGCGTCGCTCGCGCGCCAGTCGTGGGAACCTCAACCGCGCCAAAGGTTGTGAGCGTCCGCACCATATCGGTGCCGATGTTGCCGCGCTCGACCTGCCAGCCCGCCGGATTACGCATGTCGTAGGACAGGACCGTGCGCTCGAACGCCTGCATAAAGATGGTCCGACGCTGGCCCTGCTTGACCGTCTCTGCGGTGAACGGATCGGTCATCGGCAGGCCGATGTCGTGGAGCCAGCCGCCGGGGAAGAGATCGCTGCGGTTGATGTAGGCCCAGAAGTACGGCGCGACATGATAGCCGGGAGCCGCGCGCAGTTGCGAATCGTACGGCACGAACATACCGTCATGGACCGAGGCGACACCGCCTTTGAAGCCGGCCGGCGGCGCGTGGCGCAGACGCGGATCGTTTGCGCGCCGCAGATCGCCGTAGGTCATATTCGTCGTATTGGCCGAGCTGTTCGGCGCGCGCTCCATCAAGTCGGCGGTCAGACGCCCGTACAAAAACGCCCAGTTGGGATCGGTCGTCTCCCAGCGATGATCTTCGATCCGGCCCTTCTCGAAGTACTGCGCGGCATAGCCGTCGACCTCAACCAGATCGGTGAGCGGATAGCCCAGCACGCGGATGCCCTGGTGCCGGTTGTAGTAGTCGCGGAACGGCTCGGCGACGTCGGCAGTTGGCCTGGCCGCGAGCGGCGTTGCAGCGAGTGGTAAGAAAGCTGCCGCGATGATACCGGCGATCAGCACGCGGAAGCTTCGATAGCGTGTGTTCATCGCTTTCCTCCTCAATTCTGAATCTATGGCATGCCGCCCTGAATCCTGGCTGCAGCGCGCAGATTCATGATGCGGCCCTTGTTCCTTTGCTCATGCACGCTCACACAACCAGGGCGCGCTCGACCTCAAGGATTCGTAGCCGGGTGCGAACTACGGCATTGGGGCTCAGTCTGATCGAGTCGATGCCCTGCTCCACCAGGAACGCCGCAAACTCCGGGTAGTCGGACGGCGCTTGCCCGCAGATGCCGATCTTGCGTCCGGCGCGATGTGCCGTCTGGATCAGCTCGGCCCTTGCGCCAATGCCGCCGGAGACGATGGAGATCGGTGAGAAGATAGACATCATCTTTCTCGATCCTGGACGCTGGTCTGAGCTGGGCGAGCTGCCCGCTCCCATCCGTCTGATCGACGATCTTCCCCGTCACTGCCGATGAGCAGCAGCGGGCAGGGCGTGAGGTTCAGCACCGAGCGCAGCACATGGGCATGCCCGGCCTCGAAATGGCTGCGGCGCACGAGCACAACCGCATCGACATGGCGCTCGGCGGCAAACTGCGCGATCTCCTCACCAATCTCGCCCTCCGCCAGAAATACCTGGATGGGCACGTCCGCCGGACAGTTGTCACAGATCGCACAAAGCCGTGCGCGCATCTCATCTGCCCAGGCGGGCCACTCATGCTGCGGCTGATCGATATACGCTGGCACGCCCAGGCTGCCCGGCTCATCTGGGGGCGCGGCATCGGCGCTGGCAACATACAGCAGATCGATGCTTGCGCCAAGCTGTTGCGCCAATCCCGTCGCAGGCAGCAGCAGCGATGTGGTCGTCGGCGTGCCGTCGAGCGGCAGCAGCAGACGGTGGATCATCCCGCCATTCATGAGGAAGTAGGTAGCCGCCTCCGGGCGTACCAGCACGATTGGACGGGTCGTGGCAGCGACGACGGCCTCCGCCACTCGTCCCAGGCTGCGCCCCGGCTCAATCACCCGCCCGTGCGTTGTCAGGATCACGAGCACAACCTTGGGATCGGCGATGGCGAGCAAAATCTGCGTGACCGGATCGCCGACCTCCAGCCGCAGCTTGATTTCGCCCCAGCGCGTGATCGTGGGCTGCGTGGCCCGCGCAGCGGCAGCGGCCTGCGCCGCGGGAACCACGTGCAAGATCTCAAGCGTGGCCCGAAGCTGCGCCGCCAGAGCGAGGGCTATCGGCAGGGCCGTCGCTGCGGCGGGCGAGCCATCCAGGGCGACAAGGAGCGTCGCACCGGCTTCGCAAAAAGCGTCTGTCATCTGCCCCTCCTGCCGATGGAACGCCTCGGCATCGCATCTTCCCGTCTGCATCGTTCGAGCGGCACCGGCTGGCCCACTGCGGCGGCTGCGTGGAGCAGCGCGGCTCGTGAGATTCTGTGCGGTAGGTGTGGTGCGAGAGCTGCGCTGCGAGGGCGCGATCAAGCGGGATCGCCCACGTCCCGCTCTGCCCATTGCAGGAGGGCCAGGGCTGGTGCTCGGTGCCGTATGCCCGATTAAGCGCAGTGTAGCTGTCAGCGCGCGCGCGTGGCGTTATGATCCGGGCACGATGTGTATTAAGCTCGCTACTGTCGCCGCATCTGCGTCGTGTGGTGAGTTCTCTACTCGTCGTGGCGGCCTCTTCTGATACACGCGCAGTATTTTGATCTAGTATCCGTGGTACGGAGCAAATAACAAGCATGAGCGCCAGCGTACACCGTCGGGGGCCATGCCTCACGAGATCGTGAGCCGATGCTTCGGCTCAACCATACGGTGGTGTTCCCCCACCTCCGCTCTCAATCTGTAGCTCAACCTCTGTTGTCGTAGATCGCGATCCACGATCGAATAGCGACTGCACAACATGGCTTCGTGCTATGTGCTACTTCGGTGCAATCTCCTCTCTGCATGGCACAAACAAGGGAGGTGATCATGTTCTCTTGTGCAATACCTAATGATCATTGTTTTGGCGGCATGTGAGTACTGCTTGCCGCGCTATCTCATCTTGCTGCTGCCAGACAGTCCTGTCGGAGTTCTAGCGCTAGTAAGGGGGAACGATGATGAATACGCATAGATCCTTCCGCTGGGGCAGAGCTATCGTTGCAACGCTCTTCATGTTATCGGTTAGCTTGCCCCTGATCGCCTTCGCGGGTCCATCTGTGGCCTCAGAGGCGAAGATCGAACCGAGCGTCTACACCCAGCTTGCGGCCAACCAGGAGTCCACCGTCTGGATTATCCTGCATGGTAAGGCGAACCTGGAGCCAGCCTTTGCGATCAAGAACTGGGAGGCGCGCGGTCAGTTTGTTTACAATCGGCTCCAGGCAATGGCGAATGCAAGCCAGGCGGGTGTCCGTGGGCTGCTCCAAAGCCGTGGTGCTAAGCACCGACCGTTCTTCATCGTCAATGCCATCGAGGCGACTGCCGATGCAGCGACGATCAAGGAGGTGTCCAGGCTGCCTGAGGTCGAAAAGATCGTGGCTGATCGCCCGTACCAGATACCAGAGCCGACACCCGGCAGACAGTATCCGGCGGTCAACGGCGTCGAGTGGAATATCGATCGCATCCGCGCCCCTGAGGTCTGGTCGACCTTCGGCGTGCGCGGCGAGAGCATCGTTGTCGCCAGCATCGATACGGGCGTGCAGTTCGACCACCCGGCGCTGGTGAACCAGTATCGTGGTCGGCAGCCTGACGGCAGCTTCGACCATAACTACAACTGGTTTGACCCGTCCAACATCTGCGGCGTCCCGTCGACGGTTCCCTGCGATAACGAAAGCCATGGGACGCATACGATGGGCACGATGGTCGGCGATGACGGCACGAACCAGATCGGCGTGGCACCCGGCGCGACCTGGATTACGGCCAAAGGCTGCGAGACGAATGGCTGCTCGCTCGGTGCGCTGATGGCCTCGATGCAGTGGATGCTCGCGCCTACCGACCTGAACGGCAATAATCCACGGCCCGATCTGCGGCCCAACATCGTGAATAACTCGTGGGGAGATGGCCCAGGAGACTCGACCTTCCGCGATGTCGTGCAGGCGTGGGTTGCCGCCGGTATCTTCCCGGCCTTTTCGATCGGCAATGCCGGACCAGGCTGCCGCACAGCGGGCTCTCCCGGCGATTATCCTGAGAGCTACGCGGCAGGTGCCTTCGATATTGGCAACAACATCGCCTGGTTCTCCAGCCGTGGGCCTTCGGCCTTTGGCGGCGTGAAGCCGAATGTTGCTGCACCCGGCGTTGATGTGCGCAGCTCCGTACCGGGCAATGGCTATGGGTCGAACAGCGGCACGTCGATGGCCTCACCGCACGTCGCCGCCGCCGTGGCGCTGATGTGGTCGGCGGCTCCGTCGCTGATCGGCGATGTGGCGGCCACACGCGAGCTACTGGATCAAACGGCGATCGATGTGCAGGATACGAGCTGTGACGGCTCCTATCCTGGGCCTGCCGACGCGGGCAACGCCAACAACGTCTGGGGCGAGGGTCGCCTCGACGCCTTCGCCGCCGTCGATCTGTCACCGCGTGGCCCGATGGGTATGCTTCAGGGCACCGTCGTCGATGCCAGCACCCAGGCGCCGATCGTCGGCGCGAGCGTCCAGATGAGCGGCCCTGCCAGCCGCCACACGACCACCGACGCCAACGGCTTCTACAGCATGCGGCTGCCGGTCGGAGTCTATGATGTCAGCATCGCTGCCTTCGGGTACCTGCCGCAGACCGTGAGCGGCGTGAGTATCAGCCAGGATGCAACGACGACCCAGAACTTCGCGCTGACTTCCGCTCCGAGGTATACGGTGTCCGGCTACGTGCGAGACTTCCATAATGCTCCGGTTGCCAATACGACGCTGACGATACTCGGAGTGCCGATCCCGCCGGCGACCACCGACGCCGACGGCTTCTACAGCTTTGCCAATGTTCCCGCAGGGACCTATGATGTTCAGGCTGTTGGTCAGGGCTGTAACGACTCGCTCACGCAATCGCTGGTGGTGAGTGGCGACGTGACGCTCGACTTTGCGCTGCGGCAGCGCGTGGACGCCTTTGGCTACTCGTGCGAGGCAGTTCCGTTCAGCTTCATCGACGCCAACACGGTCGTGCCGCTCTACGGCGACGACAGCGCGACCACGGTCGCGCTTCCGTTCCCATTCATCTTCTACGGACAGATCTACAACTACGCCTATGTCAGCACCAACGGCTTCCTGAACTTCCAGAGGCTCGACTCGAATCTCGGCAACGTGTCGATCCCCAACCCGTATTCTCCCAACGCCGCGATCTACCCGTTCTGGGATGATCTGTACGTGGATGAGGCGTCCAGCGTGCGGTCTGAGCTGCTGGGCACCGCGCCGAATCGCCGCTTCGTGATCGAATGGCGCGACGTTGCCTTCTGCTGCGTGAGCCAGGAGCGGGTGCGCTTCGAGGTCGTGCTCTATGAGAATGGTCGCATCCTGATGCAGTACACCTCGATCGACGCCGAACAGCGCGAGCAGGGCAACTCCGCGACCATGGGCATCGAGGACGAGAACGGGTGGGTCGGCCTCCAGTACTCCTTCGATCAGCCCACGCTGCGCGAGGACACGGCGGTGCTGTACCGCTTGCCGCCGTCCGGCTTCGTGCGCGGCTACGTCACCGACAACAACGACCACCAGCCGATGCCATCGGCGTTCGTGCAGGCGATCAAGGACGGAAGCCAGGTCCAGGCAACATGGGCCGACGATCAGGGCTTCTACCAGTTGCAGCTTCCGGTCGGAACCTACACCGTGGAGGCGTCCCAGTACAACTACACCGCCGAGTCGGCGCAGCTCACGGTTGCCGAGGATCGGTTTGTGCAGCAAGACTTTGCCCTGCGTACCGCTCGCGTGGAGGTCAGCCGGTCTGAGCTTGAGTTCATCATGCCGCCAAATCAGACCCGCACGATAGCGCTGACGCTGCGGAATACGGGAACCGAGTCTACGCCGTGGTGGCTCTACGAAGACTACGATGTACCATGGCTCTCGGAGGAGCCGATGAACGGCGATCTGGCGGCGGGAGCGACGCAGATCGTCCACGTCACGGCTAATTCGAGCGGCATGCAGCCCGGATGGTCCAACTACGCCTACCTCTATGTGGGTAGCAACAGCGGACGGATGAACTGGATCACGATCCCCGTGCGGCTGATTGTGCCGCGCTACCGCGTGGCGGTGAATACCGGCGGCAATGCCTACACCGATCAAGCTACCGATCCCTGGGCAGCCGATCAGGCATACACGGCTGGCAGCTACGGCTACTTCAACCGGTCGAGCACCGTCAACACACGTTCGAGCATCGCGGGAACCGACGATGACGCGCTCTACCAGGATGCGCGCCGTGGTCAGGTTGAGTATCGCTTCGACGGGCTGCCGCAAGGCACGTATCAGGTCGAGCTACGCTTCGCCGAGATCCAGGGCTTGCGTCCCGGTCAGCGGGTCTTTGATGTTGCCATGGAGGACAAGGCGGTGCTGACGGGCTTTGACATCAGGAGCAAGGTGCCGGGCCTGACGGCTGACGACCGCAGCTTCTTCGTGACCGTCACCGATGGACAGCTCAACATCCGCTTCCTGACGCGGCGTGGCTTTGGCGAGCCGATCATCAACGCGATCCGCGTGACCGATCGACCGGATCGCTAAGCCCGGCGCTGCCGTGGAGTGGCTCCGAGATCCAGGTGCCGCTCCATGCTGGGCAAGATCAGGTGCGTCCCGGCAGCCCATCGAGCCGATCGACGGGCGTATACTCAGACGAGGAGATCATGCGATCTCCTCGTCTCGTGTTCGTCCCGGTGCCGGTTTATCCGCCGCCCAGCGCGAGCGCCTCGCCCTGCTCGCCGTCGGTAACGGTGCTGATCGCTCGCTGAGCCGTCGGCCCCTTGCTCAACCCGGCGCAGACTTGCCGGAGCATACTCAGGCTGTCGCGGCTCACCCGCGCGTCCTGAATGCGGCCCCCGGTGATATAGAAGATGCTGATTCCGGTGGCACTGATCCGTCGGCCTGTCGGCGCGAAGCCCATGAACGAGCCCAGATGCGTGCCCTCGGCACACCAGCGCGTCAGCACTCGATCGGGCATCGCGATCATCTCTTCGATCGTGACGCGCCAGTCGGGGAACGCGGCGCGTAAGATGCGGACATTCGCGCGAATATAGGCGGTGTCGCGGGATAGCCTTGTGGCGATGGAGCGCCCGGATCGTGGTGCGAGCAGATTATCCAGGATCGTCTCATCACCCTGATTCCAAACGGCGTCAAAGAACGTGCGCACAAGCGCTTGATTAGCGGTGGCTGACATGACCGAGCCTCCTGGCGGTAGATCGCAGGGAATATGTTGACATGAACATGCAGATCACGGGACAGCGCCGACCGGATCTGCTTCCGACACAGTATTATTCTCGCACGTGATCAGCGGCAACCGAGCCATCAGGCTCGAGCACATAGATCATCGATCGGCGGATCACGGGCGTCTGCTCAAGGTCATCCGCCAGCTCGGTGACGCCTGGGCATACATGGCAAATGTCCGGCCCGACGAAGCGATACGGATCGCCGTAGAGCGGGCCACCAGAGTGCCAGTGCTCACCCCCGCAGCAGGGGCAGCTTAGTACCGCCCAGATCCAGCCGAGGTTGCCGCATTTGAGCACGGCGCGTGCAACAAGACGCTGGCTCGTTGATGTTGTGTGCATATCATCGCCATATCATCGCTCCAGCCCGGCTCCGGCATTGGCCTCAGCCTGGAACCGGCTCTGGCGGATCGCCATGATCCGCCGCTATATCCAATGGTCTCGGTCCACGGGCTGAGAGCTGCGTTGGATATGTATTAATTAGTGTCTACCGCCGGTGCAGGTACCAGCATGGGTGCCCGTCGGGCGTGATGCTAAAAGCGTAGGCAGCGTTGAGGGGCAGCGGATATACCGTGGGAGTATCGGCTATCGACAACTGCTGAATCTGATTGTCTCTATAGTGTAGCAACCAGGGGTCAGATGCTGATAGGGGCAAAAAGCGTAATCTGTGTCAGACAAACACGAAGAGTTCGGAGGCTGTGTCAGGAAAATTCTGACAGTGCGACGGATACCACAAGCGCGGCGTCACTCAGGCTGGAGCCAGCCGTGCTGCAAGGCATAGCGCACCAGCGCAACGCGGCTATCCAGGCCCAATTTTTCCATCGCCCGCGTTTTGTAGGTATCAACGGTCTTGATGCTCAGATTGAGCTGTGTCGCGATCTCTTTGATGGTATAGCCCTGCGCAATCAGCCGGGCAACATCTTCTTCGCGCTCGCTCAAGGCCATACGCTGCGCCTCGCGCTTGCGGCTGGTGCCCTGGACAAAGCTCCTCATCACCGTGCTGGCGAGCGACGAGTCCAGGTAGACGCCACCGGCGGCGACCACGCGAATCGCCTGGATCAGATCGTCGGCCACGGCGCGCTTCAGCACGTAGCCAGTCGCGCCCGCCGCCAACATCTCGCGCAGGTAGCTCTTCTCCTCGTGGGCGCTCAGCACCAGGATTTTGATGTCGGGGCAGCACAGCTTGATCTGGCGCGTGGCGCGCACGCCGTTGAGCATCGGCATCGAGATGTCCATCACCACCACATCCGGCAGGTAGGTCTGGACCTGCTGGATGGCCGATAGGCCATCGCCCGCCTCGCCGATGACTTCCATATCGGCTTGGACATTGATCAAGGTCTTCAATCCCTGGCGGACGATACCATGATCCTCGGCAAGGAAAATACGCAGCTTAGTCATCGGTCGTCACCTCCGGCTTACTGGAGATCGGAATCCGCACGAAGATCGCGGTGCCGCGCCCAGGAAACGACTCGATCGTCAGCCTGCCGCCAAGGGCGGCCACGCGCTCCTGCATCCCGATCAGGCCAAGCCCGCGCTCGGTATCGGGCATATGCAGCAGCGTCTCGGCCTCGAAGCCCCGCCCGTCGTCTTCGACGATAAGCTGCGCGTGCTGGCTCCGCCGCTCCAGGATCACACTCACGTGTCGGGCCTGGGCATGGCGCGCGACGTTGGTCAGCGCTTCCTGCACCACGCGGTAGATCGCCGTCTCTAGCGGCGCAGGTAGCCGCTGTGTGTCGAGGCCGATCGACTGAACCTCGGCGGCGATGGCGTAGCGATTGGACCACTCCTCGACGAGGTTTTCGAGCGCGGCGCGCAGCCCAAGATCGTCGAGGGCAGCCGGGCGAAGCTGCCGGGCGAGCGCGTGCAGATCGCGGCCAAGCCTGGTTGTCAACTCCTGCAACTGTTTGATGTGCTGCTCACCGGCGGTATCCGCCGGGGCAAGCTCCTGGAGCGAGCTAAGGCCCAGTTGGAGCGCCGTCAGGTAGGGTCCCAACTCATCGTGCAGCTCGTACGAGAGGCGGCGGCGCTCGTCCTCCTGCGCCGCTACCATCCGCTCAAGCAGCGTATGGCGCACCCGCTCCATATGTTTGCGGTCGGTAATGTCGATGCACGAGCCGATATAGCCTTCAAACGCGCCGTCGGGCGCGAGACGCGGAATGCCGCAGTTCAGCATCCAGCGATACTCGCCGTCGGCGCGTCGCAGCCGGTGCTCGATCCGCAACGCCTCGCGCGCGTCGAAGGCCGCGTTGTAGAGCACCACAGACCGCGCGCGATCGTCGGGGTGGATGCCTTCCAGCCAGCCGGTGCCTAGCTCCTGCTCAAGGCGGCGATCGGTAAACGACAGCCAGATCTTGTTGACGTATGTGTACTGCTTATCGGGGCCGCTCATCCAGATCAGCACGGGCGCGCTGTCGGCCAGGGTGCGGAAGCGGGCCTCGCTTTCGCGCAACTGCTCTTCGACGCGCTTGCGCTCGGTGATGTCGTAGTTGGACTCGATCACGTGCTCGCTGCCGTCGTCCTCACGCACCAGCACCTGGCGGCTGGAGACGACGATCGTGCGACCGTCGCGTGTGGTATGCTGAAGCTCGCCTTCCCAGCGCCCGCTCTCATTCAGCGCGCGCTGTATCGCCGTCATGCTCTCGCTGCCGGCCATGCGCAGCAGCTCGTAGCAGAACTCGCCGATCGCCTCGTCCTTCGAGAAGCCGTACAGCGTCTCGGCGCTGCGGTTCCAGTAGATGATCCGTCCCGTAACCTCGCGAACCAGGATCGCGTCGAAGGTCGCTTCCAGAAGCTGCGCCTGCCGCCGGATCGTAAACTCGGCCTGCTTGATCGCCGTGATATTGGTCGCAGCACAGGCGATCCCGACGACCGCGACCGCCGCGTCGCGCAGCGGCTCCGCGCGCAGGTTGAACCACATCGGCGTGGCTGGCGTGAAGAGCTGCACCTCCGTCTCGACGCCCACTCCGGTTTCGATCACGCCGCGTTTGATCGCCGTCAGGCGTGCGGCATCGTCGGGCTGGAAGAGTTCGGCATCGCTCCTGCCGACGATCTCTTCCGGCTGCGCGGGAGGATACGGATTGTAGATCCAGGTGTAGCGCAGATTCCGATCCTGATGAAACACCGTGACGGGCGAGCTAGCCAGCGCGATACGAAAGCGCTCCTCGCTGAGCTGGAGCGCCTGCCGTGCCGCCTCGGCCTCGCGCCTTGCCGCCTGCTCACGCAGCAGCAGCGCATCTTTGATCTGATTCGCCTGTACAAGCTCCGTGGTCCGCTCGGCAACTCGCTGCTCAAGCTCCGCGTTCAGATGCCGGATCTGCTCCTCGGCCTGCTTGCGCGCCGTCATATCGTGCATCAGCCAGCGCAGCTCGATGACGGTACCGGCTTGATCGCGCACGGGAGCCACGCGCACGCTCACTTCGATAGACGTATCGCGACGTCGCTGCAACTGACCCTCCCACTCCTGAACGTTCGGCGATGTGTGGAGCCGCTTGAGGAGCGCCCAAAAATGCTGCCGCTCGTGCTTTACGACGAACAGAGCAAGCGGCTTGCCCACCAGGAATGCCTTTGGATGGTGCAGCAGGTCGCTGGCGGCCCGGTTGGTTTCCACAATGACGCCGCGCGCGCTGGTGATCAGGTAGCCGTTGGGCGCAGACTCGAACAGGTCAGCGAATCGTCGGCGCTCGAGCTCCAGCTCCTCCTGGGTGGCAAGGAGCACCGCGCTCTGCTCGTGTAGCTGCTCTTCGGCCACCAGCAGCTCTTCCAGCGCCGTGTGCAGCTCGTCGAGCATCTGCTGGAGCAGCTCCGGCGTCGCCTCGGTCATGCGCTGTTGGAGATCGGTGATCCGTTGTTGCAGCGCCTCAATTTCCTGAGCTAGGGCATCTTTACGCACGGCGATACCTCTTGCGGGCGGATGTACTCATCGGCTGATCCACACCGCCGCTCATGTCCTTTTGCCCGGTGGTTAGGCTGTACCGGTATCGCAGCGCCAGATTGACGCATTGTAGTGTACGTGGTATCCGTCGCAGGTAGAGATGTGCTTCCGTGAGGTCACGATTTCTTGCTGGTCGTAGGAGGATGCTGACCTGCGATCGTCCACCATCGCGAGCGCTTGAGGTGGGTGACATAGCTCTGCTCTCGACGCAACGGCAGCGGATTCTCAATGGATTCTAGCACAAGTTGATCCATCGGTTGCGTGCTATGCAGGCGCTCAAAGAGCATGTGCTGCCGTGAAAAGGGTGGAGCGTCGGCAGTAGCAGGCGGCGATCGAGCAGGAGGCGATAACGCACGTGCAGGACTGGCGATTGAGCGCCAGTCCTGCACATCGATCCGCATGGCTGCTGAGAACGCTATCGGCACGGGCGGCTGCCGCGCTAGGTCAGGCGCACGGTCTTATGTGCCGGTGCTGGCTGCTGGCCGAAGACCGCATCCAGATTGCCGAAGCGCAGCCTGGTCTGATCCTGCAACGGCGTCGGCATGTTCGGCGCGATCTTGATCGTGTTGACGTACGTGCCGTTGGTGCTGTTCAAGTCCACGATCGACCACGCTCCATTGCTGTGACGCAGCGCCGCGTGCCTGCGACTGACACCCTGCGCCGTGCCGCCGAGCGGTGCCAGATCGATGTCGGGAAACACGCCCGTGTCGGCGCAGCCGACCAGCATCTCGGATGCGCTGGCAGGCAGCACAAAGCGCTCGCCGCCGCTGAAGATCAGGGCATACTCAGCGGTGGCGCTGGGGCTGCTCGACGATTGATACTCATGCATGAGCTGCTGAAGCTCGACCTGCGCGCGCTGAAGCATGCCGGTGATCCTGTCGCGCTCCAGCTCCAAGGTCTGAATATCCTGCTGCTTGCGCGCGATAGCGCCGATCTTGGCGAGATGCTCTTGCTTGATCTGGAATTCCTGACGCACCTGTTGCAGCCGCAGCTCCTTGAGGTAGAGATCGCCGCGCGCCTCGGCCAGGCTGCGCTCGGTGATTGCGCGAACCGACTCTGCCGCGCTTCGTAAGTTGCGCTCTTGCGCGGCGATATAGTCGCGAACGCTTTTGATCTGGGTTTCCAGGTTGCCGATCTCGCGCTTGAGATCGTTGCTCTCCTGCTCCAGCGTTCCTTTATCTAACATAGCTCCTCCATCGTACCAGGCGCACTGCTACGCCTACAAAGACGCTCACAGCCGATCGAGTGTTGCAGCCTGCGCCTGATTGTCCGTGTTATAGTCGGACGTGCTAAGATACGCTTGAGACGAGGCTTGCGGTTGAAAGACGCCTGCACACGAGCAGAGCTGCGTCTGTTTCTACAGCGGGAGGACTTCCATGAGCAACTCCATGGACAGCGACCTGGCGCGGCTGTTTGCGACGTATGAGGCAGCGTTTAGTGCGCTTGATGTCGAGGCGGCCATCGGCGTATTTGCCGAGTGCTGCATGGCCGCCGCGCCTCATTTCGTCGGCTGCACCACGAGCGAGGATGAGCTGCGGGCTGCCGTGACCCAGATCTACGAGTTCTATCGGCGTGTCGAGCTGGAGTCGGTCAGGATTCTGGCGCTGAGTGAGACGGCGCTGGACGATCATTATGCGTTGGTCAAGGTGAAATGGGCTGCGTTCTTCCGCAAGACCGGCGACGAGCCGATCGCGTTCGAGGTGACAT
The DNA here is from genome assembly GCA_036374795.1 of Herpetosiphonaceae bacterium. Lineage (NCBI taxonomy): Bacteria > Bacillati > Chloroflexota > Chloroflexia > Herpetosiphonales > Herpetosiphonaceae > Herpetosiphonaceae bacterium. The sequence goes on along the minus strand of DASUTC010000303.1, from coordinate 4,934 downwards.
ACGTTGTCTCCAGGGATGCCGAGCAGCCGAAAGTGATCTTGTTTATCGCCCATCAGGATGAGCAGACGATCATGCGCGACAAAGGCTTGCTACCGGCCTAGTGTTACGGGCAGCGTGTCGGCAACATCCCTGCCCGCTGCGCCTGAGCTACCGTCGGCGGCATCGTCTGCGCAATGCCACTTCGCCCGTGCGCTGATCTATGCTATGATCGTCTGCGTCGATCCCCCGATCCCATCCAACCATCAGCATGTGGAGATAGGCATGACCCGACCAACCTTTACCGACCCCCTGACCCGGACGATCGTGAGCTTCCTCCAGGCGATCGGCCTCGACGTCCGAGCGGGGCAGATCCCGGCGGAGACGTTCTTACCCGGCATCTGGATCGACCACGGCGCGCTGCTGATCGACGAGGCGCGGCTGCGCTATCCCGGCGACCTGCTGCATGAGGCCGGGCATCTGGCAGTGGCGGCTCCCGCGCGCCGCACGACGATCAGCGGCGATGTAGGGCCGGATGCCGCCGAGGAGATGATGGCGATTGCGTGGTCGTATGCGGCGGCGCTGCATCTCAGGATCGACCCGGCGGTCGTCTTTCACGAGGCCGGATATCAGGGCGGCGCGCGCTCGATCGTCGAGAATTTTCAGCAGGGCCATACCTTCGGCGTGCCGATGCTGCAATGGGCGGGTATGACCTATGACGCCACGCAGGCGGCGTCGCGCGGCGTCGCGCCCTATCCACATATGATCTGCTGGCTGCGCCCGGACGGAGAACATAGGGAATAACCTCGAAACTTTGAACTTGGCTGGCATAGAGCTTGCTAACACTACGGCGCTAACCACGCCATGTGGGCCTCCTGAGAGCGGTCGGAAACAAGGGGAGCGTATTCCGACCGCTTTACCTTGGGCGGACAGGCTGTGAACTGCGTGAGGGAGAGGCATGGACGAACAGACGATGTGCCGTCACTCAATCGCCGGGGATACGCCGGAAGCGCGCAGCGCATCGCTTTGGCTGCGGCTCGTCGCGCTGGCACAGGCGCTCTACTACATCATCACCGGCATCTGGCCGCTGGTGAGCATCGATACCTTCCAGAAAGTGACCGGCCCGAAAGTCGATCGCTGGCTGGTCAAAATTGTTGGAGCGCTGATCACCGTGGTCGGGGGAGTGCTGATGGTGGCCGGTCTGCGTCGCCGTCCTGGGCCGGAGGCCACGTTGCTGGCTATCGGGAGCGCTGGCGTGCTGGCGGCGGGCGACGTGGTGTACGTGGCAAAGCGCAGGATCTCGCCGATCTATCTGCTGGATGCGCTGGGTGAGCTGCTCTTGATCGCAGGCTGGATCGCCGCGCTGAGTCGTCGTACGTCGGTCGGGTGATCGCTGGCGGCGCAGCAGCACAGGCCGTGACCGCGATTCCGCACCCCGCTCGAACATACAGCACCCGCCAGGAGGTCATCCCGGCGGGTGCTGTTCTGTTGCTCATAGAGCGGTCGCGCTGGCCCGGATCTATCTTCGCCTGATCGCGGTTCGGCGCGACCGTTCGGTCATGCCCCAGACGCTCAGGCCGAGCAGCACGATCAGCGCTGCGAGCAGCCCGCCCTGGAACAGCGCGGCGTTTCCGCTGCTATCGCCCGTATCGGGCAGCGTTGCCGGTCCAGTCGGTGTCGGCGTCGGCGTGCTGGGAACAGCCGTGGCTGCGAGGGGGCTGCGGAATGCAAGGTGCTGCACCACAGTGGCGCCCACGGCCAGATCCACCGTGATCGGCCCCTGCTCCGCAACGCCCTGCGCGGCGGTCAGGACCAGCGCAACCTGATAGCTGCCTGCGGGTAGGCCCGCGCGCTCGTAGTTGCCGTTGCCATCGGTAGTGACGGTGATATCGCCCACTGCGACGCGGATGCCCGGCGCGGGAGCGTTGGTGGTCAGATCGATCACCGTGCCGATGATCCGCCCGGCAGGAGCCTCGGTTGGGCTGGGCAACGTGTCATCTGGAGGAACCGGCGTTGGCGTTGCCGTGCCGGTTGGCGTGATCGTCGGGGTTGCGGTCGGTTCCAGGGTTGGTCGCGGCGGCTCCTGGGCCAGTGCCGGTCGGGCGATGGCGATCTGAAGCACCAGACCGATCATCAGCAGCAATCCTGTACGCAGAAGCAGGGCACGGGTGTAGTGTTGGATCATGCGTCGCTATTCCTCCGAAATACTCCATCCTCATGCAAACGCAGGGGGGCTTAGGCGATCTTAAGCGTCTATCCTAACACACGATGTTGATGGGCGCGCTGGCATGCAGCGCACCCATCGGGGAACTTCGCTAGCGAGCCGGACGCTGCTGTACGTCACCCGTGTCGCGTGTGCTTTGCGGATTCGATCCTGTCACCTGTAACCCATGTAGCTCGGCGCGGTTATTCGCCTCCGTCTCTTCGGGATTCGCACCCGTCGCGACGCCTGGATTCCAGCTATCGACGTAGAGGTACAGATCCGACGTTCCCGATGCGAACCAGCCCGGCCAGACCGAGTAGTCGGCAGCGTAGCTGCCCGGATCGGAGGTGAGCACGACGCTCTGGCCGGGTGCTAGCGCGGGTACGCGCCAGGCGATCCCGAAGCACGGATACATGCCGCAGACATCGTTCCAGCGAATGTTGGCGCTGGTTGGCGGCGACGAAGGATTGATGAACAGGTCCGCCCATGCCGGCGCCGACCGCGTCGTGCCAAGGTTCGTGATCGTCGCGATGATCCTGACTGGCTCTCCGGCGGCGAACGTGGATTTGCTCGGCTCAAGACGGATCGACGCAACTAGCTCAGGCCAGGCTGCGGCGATCGGAATGTACTGTTTGTAGCTCGTCGGCGTGGTCGTCGGCGTGATCGTCGGCGTGCTGGTCGCCGTGGGCGTATTGGTCGCCGTGGGCGTGATCGTCGGCGTGTTAGTCGGCGTCGGCGTATTGGTCGGCGTCGGTGTACTGGTCGCCGTGGGCGTATTGGTCGCCGTGGGCGTATTGGTTGGCGTGTTAGTCGGTGTATTGGTCGGTGTGTTGGTTGGCGTATTGGTTGGCGTGATCGTCGGCGTGTTAGTCGGCGTATTGGTTGGCGTGATCGTCGGCGTATTGGTTGGCGTATTGGTCGGCGTATTGGTCGGCGTGTTAGTTGGCGTGATCGTCGGCGTGTTGGTCGGCGTGTTAGTCGGCGTGTTGGTTGGTGTATTGGTTGGTGTATTGGTCGGTGTGTTAGTCGGTGTGTTAGTTGGCGTGTTGGTTGGCGTGTTGGTCGGTGTATTGGTCGGCGTGTTGGTCGGTGTATTGGTCGGTGTATTGGTCGGTGTATTGGTCGGTGTGTTGGTCGGTGTGGTGGTCGGTGTCGCCGTATTCGTTGGAGTAGCCGTATTGGTCGGCGTCGGCGTATTGGTGGCCGTCGGGGTGGGCGTGCTGGTGGGCAACGGGATGACGTTGATCGTCACCTTCGCCACATCGGTCGCTTGGCCGTCGGAGCCGGTGTAGTAGAGCGTATCGGTGCCGACGTAGCCAGCGGGCGACGTATAGACCAGCCGATCGTCGGTCAGATTGGCGGGTGTGCCGTTATCGTTGCGAGTGACCGTGCCGCCCCGGAACGAGGTGAAGCTGAAGAAGTTAAGCCTGACCAGATCCTCGTTTGGATCGAGATCGTTCGGCAGCACATTGATCGTCGTGGGCGTGCCAGAAAACGCCGTCGCGGTGTCGTCTTGGGCGACGGGCGGGTCCTTGTCACTGGGCGGGACGACCGTGCCGCGAGGAATAATCCCGATCGTTCCTCCTACCAGAATCGACCCAGCGGAGCCGGGATTATCCGCCGCGACATTCTGCTCCGGTGTCAGCGCCGAATTGCCCTCTAGCTGGAAGGTTCCCGTCTGATGGAGCAGCCGGATCGCCCGGTTGGTAGCGGGAGTCGCCGTTGTCGCCGTGTTGTTGGTGAGCGCCAGCCGTAGCTGCGCGCTTGCATTGTTGGTGCGGAACAGGAAGCCGGCCTCGTTGGCACTGGGGAACGCTACCGTGTTGAGGAAGCTGTTGTTGCGCACCGTCGCATCGATGTCAATGCTATCGTCGGCGAAGAGATACAAGCCCGACGCCGCGCTGGTGTTGATCTGGTTTTCTGCGACAAGGAGGCTCATGGTCCCGTTCAGATTGGTGTTATTGCTGATACCTGGGATGATCGCGATGCCCCGGTCGAAGTCGTTGCCGCCGATATTCGTCAGCGTGTTGCGCACGATGCGGGCGACGATGCGCGGCGTGCTGGGTGTCGCGACGACACCGCCCAGGCTGACCACCATGCCGCTGCCGCTGCTGACGTTGCTGATCGTGTTCTCGGCGATCGTCACATCCAGCAGCGCCGTCGTCGAGCCGTTCAGCGTCTCGGCGATGATCGCCTGATCCTGGGTGGTGATCGTGTTGATCGTGTTGCGCGCGATCATCGCCTGGAACTGCGCTGTGTCGTCAGCGGCGACGACCACCGCGCGGCTCTCCAACTGCGTCAGGCTGTTGTCGGCGATCGTCGCGCTGGCGCTGGCACTGCCGCGCATCTCCACCGAGATTCCCTGATCGGTGGTGTTGGCATGGGTGCCGCTGTCGGTGATGGTGTTGCCGACGATCGTGATCGTCGGCTGCGCGGTGCCCTCCCCGATCAGCAGGATCGCATCGTTGGCGATGTTGCGGAACGTGTTGTTGTAGAGCACCACGTGCCGCACGCCACTACTCATCGTCAACTCCAAGGCGTTATGTGCCAGATTATCCGAGCCGATCGGATCGAAGGTGCTGTTGACGAGCAGCAGGTTCGTGACGCTGGTGAGCCGAATAGCATCGTCGTTGCTGGTCGAGAAGCGCAGCCCGTCGACGATCAGGCTGCCGTTGAAGCCTCCGCTCTGCATCAGCTTGAGGCCTGTGCCGCTCAGCGTCACGGTGCCGGGACCATCGACGGCCACGAGCTGGAG
>DASUTC010000302.1 GCA_036374795.1 Herpetosiphonaceae bacterium | reverse complement strand
GCCATGCCCGGATCTGATCTTGCTCGATTTGCAGTTGTCCGACATGCGAGGCGAAGAGTTAATCGCTCGGCTCGATCACCCGGACTGTGCGCTGCCGCCGGTGATCGTGATCACGGCGAAGCGCCAGCAGGCGGCGGAGATGGCGGTCGATCAGATCGGCGCGGTCGCGCTGTTGCTCAAACCGTTTGAAATTCAGGAGCTATTGGATCAAATTGAGCTGGTGCTGACCTAATTAGATTTGTTCGCGAGAGTATTATATCCCGTATCACCCCACCCCAATGCTTTTTTTGTGCGCGAAACATAGCTCAGGCACAGCTATTGCTAGATAGTTGACACTTGATTGCCTCGTAAGGAGCAATTTATGATGACTGAGCATGCGCTAACACATATCTCTCCTCAAAGCACAACGATCCTCATTGTCGAAGATGACCCCGATATTCAACAGGTGCTCAACGAGCTGCTGTCGGCGTGCGGCTACAGTCTGCTGCTGGTGGAATCCGGCAAGGCCGCGCTTGACACGATCGAGCGTGAGCTGATCGATCTGGTGCTGCTGGACCTGATGCTGCCCGATATGGACGGCGCTGAGGTCTGTCGGCATATCCGTCAGACCTACGGCGTGAATATTCCGGTGGTGATGCTGACCGCCAGGGATCAGCCGCAGCATGTCATTGAGGGGCTGCGGATTGGGGCGGATGATTACGTGCCCAAGCCGTTCATGCCCGACGAGCTGCTGCTGCGGATTGAACGCCTGGTTCGGCGGCGGCAGGAGTTTCTGGCGATGGCCTCCGAGAATAGCACGCTGCGCGAAACGCTGCAACTGATGCAGCATCAGCTCCAGGCGGCGCAGGTGGAAACCTCGACAGAATCGCTACTGCGCGGCGAGCTGCTGCATAACGTAACGATCCATCTGCAATCGCTGGTGGGCATCGTCGAGGCGGAGCTGCGCAAGCTGCCGCCGGGCATCGAGCGCGAGGCCATGCTGCGGGTGCGCAGCCGCGTGCGCGGCGCGGCGCTGATCTACCAGATGTCGCAGGAGCTACAGAGCGAGCCGGTGGCGATCGGCCAGGTGATCAACACGATCGCGTCGGCGCTCAAAGCGATCTATCGGCCCTGGAAGCGGATCACGGTCGAGGTGGTCGACACGGCTGTCGATCTGCCGTCGTCGATCGCCGCGCCGATCGCGATGATGACCAACGAGCTGATGACGAACTGCTTCAAGCATGCGTTTCCCGAAAATCGCTTCGGCACCATCAGGATCGACTATGGCCTGTCGGACAAGAACTTCACGCTGGAGGTCGGTGACGACGGCGTCGGCATGGGCCACAACGCCTCCGCTAACGGCACCGGGCGCGCGACCGTCACGCAGCTTGTGCAGAGCTTGAATGGCGCGGTCAACTGGGCCAGCAGCTCGGCGGGAACGCAGGTCAAGATTCGCGTGCCGCTGCCAGCCTGATCGCCTGCCAGCCGTGGGCAAGCCTGGCATACGTTGTGCTATGGGGATCTTCCCCCAAAGCCGTGCCTGATCATGCATAGCTTTGGGCTGGAAGGAGCACAGTATGCGACAAGCGGCAGTGGTCGTCATCACGCTTGCAACGATCCTCGTATTCGGTCAGGTTCTTGTTTCCAATGTCGGGGTGCAGCCCGACGCTGTCAGGGCTGCGGCGCTCGCGGACGAGATATACGCTCCGTCGCTCCAGACGACCGCCACAGCAACCGCATCGCCGGGCGCGCTACCGGAGGCCGGCGCTGCTTCCAACGGCGGTCTGATCTTGCTCGGCGCGATCCTCCTGGTTGTGCTTGGCGTATCGTCGGTGATGCTACTCGCAAGCAGGCACGATCGTCGAACCTGAGGCGGGGGCATAACGAAGAACAATGAACAAACGAACAAGGGAACAAGGGAACAAAGACGTTGTGCATGGTGTGCTTGTGTTCCTTTGTTCTCTTGTTTCCTCGCTCGGCGGCGGTTTCCGAACGTTGAGCATGGCTTTCGCGGCGCGGTAGGAGCATTGCCTCCGCCGCGCTTCGCGTTGCCTCTGGTACACCAGCATGCCGGAGGCGCGCTGTTGAGGCGGCGCTTGGTGGGCTACTCCGCCTTAGTGGCTACCGCCCGGCGCGCGGGACGCTTGCGCTCCGATTTGCGCTTGAGGCCAAGCGATGCAACCGCGTCGGAGTCGGCTCCATACTGCGCGATGACCTGATCTTTCACGCCCAACATGGCATTGTGGAAGGCCCACTCGGCGCGAATCGTGGCGTTGCGGGCGGCACTGAGCGCGTTCTCGGCGTGGATCTCGGCGGCGCGAGCTTCTTCCATAGCGGTGTAGGCGGCTTTCAGCCGCTCGATGTTGTAGTCGGCGTTGGCGGGCGTGTAGTCTCCAAGGTTCTGAACGGCAGTAAAGGCGTCGCGGTCTTCCTGTAGAGCTATGGGGCGGATGCGGCGGTTTTGATCGAATGCCATAGATTCCTCACAATGCGGCGTACAGCAGAGAGCGGTACGAAGCATGCACACGCATGTACGAAGCATGCACACGCATGTACGAAGCATGTACGAAGCATGTACGAAGCATGTGCACGGCTGTGCAAAGCATACACATGGGTATGTCTTGCAGCCCGGCGCGTCCATATCGTGATGCTTCTCTGCTATGAGGGATTACGGCGAGTGTACACAGGAGCGCGATCGGCGTCCATAGGCCGTGAGTTTAGGCGCGGGGCGGTACTCGACCCTCACCACGTCCTGCGTATACCCGCCCTTTCCCGCTCGGCCTGCGGCATAGGCGCGGTGAGGACGGCCCCAACCCCTTTGTTCCCGTGTTCCTTTCCCCAGTGGTACATAACTTGCGACGATTCCCCTCCGGCGCGGGCAGGCTCCTGGCGCTCACCGGGAGCGCAGCGATTCACCGGGCGAAGGAGGAAGTCGATGAGCGAGGGGATCAATGTCAAGCAGCAGGTGACGATCGACAAGTCGCCTGAGGAGCTGTACCGCTTCTGGCGCAACTTCGAGAATCTGCCGCGCTTTATGCGCCATCTTGAGGCGGTGCAGACACAGAGCAACACGCGCTCGCACTGGGTTGCCAAAGCGCCGCTTGGGACGAGCGTCGAGTGGGATGCAGAGATTGTGGACGAGCGGCCCAACGAGATGATCGTGTGGCGCTCGCTGCCCGATGCCGACGTGGTAAACGCAGGAGCCGTCACCTTCCAGCGGGGGCCGACCGGACGCGGCACGGAGGTGCGCGTGCTGATCGAGTACGCGCCGCCTGCGGGCGTCGTCGGCGCGACGATCGCCAAGCTTTTCGGCGAGGAGCCAAACCAGCAGGTCAAGGAGGATCTCTGGCGCTTCAAGCAGCTCATGGAGGCGGGCGAGATCGCTACTAACGAGGGGCAGCCCTCAGGCACACGGTCGGTGATCGGCAAAGTCTTATCCCGAAACTCTTAGAAGGAGCAGCGCGCGATGAAAGCCTTATGCTGGCACGGCAAAAACGACGTGCGGATCGAAGACGTGCCCGATCCGAAGATCCTCAACCCGCGCGATGCGATCGTCAGGATAACATCCACGGCGATCTGCGGCTCCGATCTGCATCTCTACGACGGCTACATTCCGACGATGGAGGCGGGCGATATTCTCGGCCACGAATTTATGGGCGAGATCGTCGAGGTCGGGCCTGAGGTCAAAAAGCTCAAGGTCGGCGACCGCGTCGTCGTGCCCTTTCCGATCGCGTGCGGCCAGTGCTTCTACTGCAAGCGCGAGCTGTGGTCGCTGTGCGATAACTCGAATCCGAACGCCTGGATGGCCGAGAAGCTGTGGGGCTACTCGCCCTGCGGCATCTTTGGCTACTCGCATCTGGTGGGCGGCTACGCGGGCGGGCAGGCCGAGTATGCGCGCGTGCCCTTCGCCGATGTCGGCCCGATCAAAGTACCCGACGGCCTGACCGACGAGCAGGTCTTGTTCCTGTCGGACATCTTCCCGACGGGCTACATGGCGGCGGAGGTCTGCAACATTCAGCCGGGCGACATCGTGGCCGTGTGGGGCTGCGGCCCGGTCGGGCAGTTTACGATCGCCAGCGCGAAGCTGCTTGGCGCCGAGCGCGTGATCGCCATCGATCGCACTCCAGAGCGGCTGAAGATGGCGCAGGATCAGGGCGGCGTCGAGATCATCAACTTCGACGAGCAGGAGGTGCTCGATACGCTCAAGGAGCTGACCGGCGGACGCGGCCCCGACATCTGCATCGACGCGGTGGGCCTGGAGGCGCATGGTGCGAGCGCCGATGCGCTGATGGATCGGGTCAAGGCGGTAGCGCTTCAGGAGACTGATCGGCCTCACGCGCTGCGCGAGGTGATCATCGCCTGCCGCAAAGGCGGCACCGTCTCGATACCGGGCGTGTACGGCGGCTTTGCCGACAAGATCCCGCTGGGCGCGCTGATGAACAAAGGCTTGACGATCAAGACCGGCCAGACGCATGTCCACCGCTACCTGGGGCCGCTGCTTGAGCGCATCCAGCGCGGCGAGATCGATCCGTCGTTTGTGATCACGCATCACCTGCCGCTGGAAGAAGCGCCGCGCGGCTATGAGATCTTTAAGAAAAAAGAAGATAACTGTATCAAGGTGGTGCTGAAGCCATAGCCGCGCCGCAGCGATGATCGTCACAACCGATGCAATGGAGCGAGACATGATGAAAAGGACAGCGACAATCGCTTCGATGTTTGCCGCCGGAGTCGGCGCGGGGCTTGCGCTCCGGTCGCGGCGCAGCCGTGACGCGATCGATTTCAAAACCAAGTCCGTCGTGATCACCGGAGGCTCGCGCGGGCTGGGGCTGATCCTGGCGCGGCAGCTTGCGGCTGAGGGCGCGCGGCTGACGCTCCTGGCGCGCGATGAGGCGGAGCTGCAACGGGCCGAGCAGGATGTTGCCAGGCACGGCGGCACGGTCCAGGCCATCGCCTGCGACGTGCGCGACCAGCGCGATGTCGAGCGGGCGATCCGGCAGGTAATCGAGCGCTATGGTCGCGTGGACGTGCTGATCAATAACGCAGGCGTGATCCAGGTCGGGCCGGTGGAGCACATGGACGTTGACGACTTCGAGAATGCCATGGCGGTGCATATGTGGGGGCCGCTCTACACCATGCTGGCGGTCGCGCCGCACATGCGCAAGCAGCGCGGCGGGCGCATCGTCAATATCTCGTCGATCGGCGGGAAAGTCGCGGTGCCGCATCTGCTGCCCTACTCAGCAAGCAAGTTCGCGCTGGTGGGCTTGTCCGACGGCATGCGCGCCGAGCTGGCGAAAGACAACATTCGTGTCACCACGGTCTGTCCGGGTCTGATGCGCACCGGCTCGCCGCCGAACGTGTCGGTCAAAGGCCAGCATCGCAGCGAGTACGCCTGGTTCGCGATCTCGGACGCGCTGCCGCTAGTGTCGATCGACGCCGAGCGCGCGGCGCAACAGATTATCGAGGCGTGTCGGCACGGCGCTCCTGAGCTGACGATCACGCTTCAGGCGCGGCTGGCGGTGATCGCCAACCATCTCTTCCCAGGCCTCGTGGCGAACGTGATGGCGCTGACCAATCGGCTGCTGCCGGGTCCGACGAATGCCGAGGGCGACGAGGCCAGAACCGGCTGGGAAAGCCAGTCGGCGCTGGCACCCTCGCTGCTGACACGGCTTTCGGATCGAGCCACGGTGCGCAACAACGAGCTGGACGGACATTCGAGCATCGCCGCCAACCGATAGGAACAAAGGAACAAGGGAACAAGAGAACAAGGGAACCGGATGCCATGCGGGTGCCCATGCGGGTGCCCTTTGGGCATGGGCACCCGCATGGCACCCGGCGAACCAAGCACCGGGCACAGATTCTCCCCCTCTCCTATGCAATGGGAGAGGGCGGGCGCCCTCTGGGCCCGGGTGAGGGCCTGGGACGTAGAACTCAGAACAGGAGTGATGCAAGGGTTGTTCGATGTCGATTGGGCGCAGGTCTTCCTCCCCGGCAGGCCGACCCTTGAGATCGTCGTGCGCGGCTCGGTGATGTACCTGGGCATCGTCGTAGGGTGCCATGTCGTCCTGTCTCCTTGTGTTTGTGGCAAAATGTATGGTAGATCAAACTGCTCATGCTGCATAGCTCAAGCCGATTGATCGACCGATTGATAGCTACGCCGCTGACTTATGCTGCACACAACAGGTGGTACGACGATGACACAACGCACACAGACCGGCGCTCGGCTGCTGCTGGCGCTGATCCGCCTCGTGAACGGGACGATCGGACTTCTCGCGCCCAGGCTGATCCTGCGGCGCATGGGAGCGCAGGGCGCGGGCCATCCCGCCGCGCAGTACGCGCTGCGCCTGTTCGGCATTCGGACGATCTTGATCGCGATCGACCTGCTGCGACCGGCGGGCGGCGTGCGCGACCACGCGATTCGGGTCGCGCCGCTGATTCACGCCTCCGACACGCTGGCCGCGACGCTCGCCGCGCGCTCCGGCGTCTTGCCCAGGCGCACGGCCACCGGCATTGTCGCGATCTCCGGCGTCAACACGCTGCTGGCGCTGCTGATGCAGCCGAGACGACGGTAGCACACGCACACAAAAGCATGCGGCGGGGAGCGCCGCCGCGCTCCCCTGATCTGCTGGCTACGGCCCGCTCTGCTCAGATGGCGGACGCTGCCTGGGCTGCTCCTCGGTCAGGCTGCCGAAGCCGGTGCCCTCCGCCGCGTCGATCACGCCCGGATCGGTGTCGGCGCTCAGGCTGCCGAAGCCTGTCTCGCCGTAGCCGCCGGTGACGCCCGGATCGGTATCGCTGCCGAAGCCGCCGCTCTCGACCGGCTGGAGCGGCTGGCCGCTCGCCATGCGCGCCGCGCTGCCCAGCACATTCCACACGAATCCTTCGCTGACCTGATGCTGCTGCGCGATCTCGTATACGCTCTGGCCGTCCAGCGCGGCCCTGACGATCGTGCCCTCCTGGCTGGGAAGCTGCTCCGCCAGGCCCGGCTGCTGGTGCAGTTGCTTCAGCAGGCTCTCCATGCGATCGGTTGATCGTTGCGTCATGTCGCTCCTCCTTCGCTTGAGGCACTGCTGCGGCAACCTGTATGCCAAGGAACTCCGCGTGGCGCATCGGCTGACGGCACAGATGGTGCTTGAAGGCACGCATCCAGTCACAGAAAGGATGCTGCATGACCTCAACCAGGGCCGATCTGCGCGCTGTGCTGCGGGATCGATTTGAGCACGATACGTTCCGGCCAGGCCAGGAGCGCGCGATCCGCGACCTGCTGGATGGACGCGACGTGCTGGCGGTCTTTCCGACCGGCGCGGGCAAGTCGCTGGTCTATCAGCTGGCCGCGCACGTGCTGCCCGGCGCGACGATCGTGGTTTCGCCGCTGATCGCGCTGATGAAAGATCAGGTCGAGGCGTTGCAGGCGCTCGATCTGCCGGTCGGCGTGATCAACAGCACCCAGTCGGCGGGCCAGTCGGAGGCGGCGCTGCGCAGGCTTCAGCAGGGCGAGGCCAAGCTGCTCTACGTCACGCCCGAACGCTTCGACAACGCGCGCTTTATGGCCGCGCTGCGCGAGGTGCCGATCTCGCTCTTTGTGGTGGACGAGGCGCATTGCATTTCCGACTGGGGCCATAGCTTTCGACCGGCCTATCTGCTGCTGCCGCAGGCCATCGCCCAGCTCGGCAAGCCGACGCTGCTGGCGCTGACGGCGACGGCGACGCCCTGGATTCGTGAGGAGATTATCGCGCGGCTCAACATGCGCCAGCCCGCGATCGTCGTGCGCGGCACCGATCGGCCTAATCTTTTCTTCGAGGTGCGGCGCGTCGAGAAGGAAGAGGACGACCGGCGGGTGCTTGAGGATCTGCTGCTGGGCGAGCAGGCAGGCTACGGCGAGGATCTCGCGCCCAGGCTGTCGGATGCGATGCGTGGCAGCGGCATTATCTACACGTCCACCACCAAAGCCGCGCGCGACACGGCGACCTGGCTGCGCGACTGGGGCATTGCCGCAGACTACTATCACGGCCAGCGCAAGAAGGCCGATCGCGATCGGGTGCAGGAGGCGTTTATGCGCGGCGAGCTGCGCGTGATCGTCGCGACCAACGCCTTTGGCCTGGGCGTGGACAAGCCCGACGTGCGCTTTGTGATCCACCGCGATATTCCGAGCAGCATCGAGGCGTACTACCAGGAGGCGGGCCGCGCCGGTCGAGATGGCGCGTTCGCGCGCTGCACGATCATCTACCGGCCTGCCGACCTGGGCCGCGCCGCATTTCTGTCGGGCGGCGGGCAACTGACGCGCGATGAGGTGGTGCAGGCGCGCGCCGGGCTGCTGGCGCAGCCTGAGGCGACGCTCAAGGAGCTTGCGGCGGCGACCGGCCTCGGAAAGGGCGATCTGGCGCGGCTGATCGCGCTGCTCAAGCGGGAGCGGATCATCGCCGAGCGACACGGGCGGTTCCGCCTGCTGGTTTCCGACTTCGACCCGGAGCAGCTTTCGCTTGAGGAGGAGGAGCATCGCCTAGCGTACGAGCGCAGCCGCCAGGAGATGATGCGCGGCTACGCCGAGACTGGCGATTGTCGCCGCCGCCATCTGCTGAGCTACTTCGGAGAAGAGTATCAGGCCGAGCGCTGCATGCTGTGCGACAACGATCTGCGTCCGGCTGACGAGCAGCGGATCGTCGTCGGCGAAGAAAAGGTCGTCGAGTCGCGCTTTGCGGCGGGCGATGCCGTCAGCCACGAGGCGTGGGGCGAGGGCGTGGTTCAGCGCGTCGACGCCGATAGCCTCACGGTGCTGTTCGAGAGCGTCGGCTACAAGGTGCTGGCGACCGACGTGATTCAGGAGCGGGGGTTGCTTCAGGCCGCCGAAGACGAGTGAGCGCGGGGAGAACCAAGAACAAGGGAACAAGGGAACAAGGGAGAACCAAGAACCAAGAACCAAGAACTAAGTTCAAAGAACTCGAAACTCTGAACTTGGAACTTGGAACTTGAAACTAGCGATTCAGGATCTTGCTGCTGAAGTGCGGCACGCTGCTGCGATCCATCAGCGGCAGGATCACGATCTCGCCGCCGCACTCTTGAACCGCCTGGGCTTCGGGAATCTCCTCCAGCCGGTAGTCGCCGCCCTTGACGTGGATATCGGGGCGGATCGCGCGGATCGTATCGGCGGGCGTCGGCTCGTCGAATAAGATGACATGATCGACCAGCTCCAGCGCCGCGACGATCGCCAGCCGCTCGGCCTCCGGCAGCCGCGCGCCGTAGCCGCGCTGCGCGACCAGCCCCCGATCGCTGTTCACGCCGACGATCAGCACGTCGCCGAGCTGCCGCGCGGCGCGCAAGAAGGCCAGGTGTCCGCTGTTCAGGCCGTCGAAGACGCCGTTGGTAAAGATGATGCGCTTGCCCGCGCGCCGATACCGCGCCAGCGCCGTCTCAAGCCGGGCGGTGGGCGTGGGCAAGAAGCCCGACTGTGCCAACCGCTGCAAGAGCTCCTGGCTGGTGACGGTCGCTGTCCCCGGCTTGCCCACCACGACAGCGGCGGCCTCGGCGGCGATCTCGACGGCCAGGCGCACCACACCGCCCGACGCCAGCGCCAGCGCCAGCGTCGCGGTGAAGGTATCGCCCGCGCCCGACACATGCGGCTGTGCGACGGGCCGCGCCGCGATGCGATAGGTCGGCTGTCCGCGCTCGAAGAGCAGCGAGCCTTTCGGCCCCAGCGTCACCAGCGCCCAGGTCGCGCCGATGCTGTCAAGCAGGCGGCGGCCCAGATCCTCCAGGTCGGCGCTGCACAGCCGATCGGCATCGCGCACGTTCCAGCCGACCGCGCGCTGCGCCTCAAGGTGGTTCGGCGTGATCACGCTGGCAGTCATGCCGCGATACAGCGGCAGATTCTTCGAGTCGACCAGCACCAGGCGGCTGTGCTGCTCTTTCAAGCGTCCGATCTCAGCGATTACGCGCTCACTGAGCACGCCGTAGCAATAGTCGGCGACGATCACCGCGCTGCATGCGGCAAAGCCCGCGCGCAGCCGCGCGATCAGCGCATCCTCGACCGTCGGCGAGAGCGGCTGCGGCAATCCCTCGTCGAAGCGCACAACATACTGTCCATCCGCCAGAATCCGCAGCTTGGTCAGCGTGGCGCGCTCAGGATCGACGATCAGATCGGCCTCGATCGCGCGCGACTCAAGCTCGGATCGAAGCGCGGCTCCGGCCTCGTCGTCGCCCACCACCGAGAGGCAGCAGGCCCGACCTCCAAGCGCCGCGATGTTGGCGGCGGCGTTGGTGGCGCCGCCGGGGTAGCGCTGCTTCGATGTGGCCGCCACGACAGGCACGGGTCCTTCCGGGCTGATGCGCTCGGCCCGACCATTGTAGTAACAGTCGAGCATCGCCTCGCCGATCACCAGCACGCGCTGCTTGCGAAAGCGCGCGACAAGCTCAACTGCGTCAGTGATGGGCACGGTACACCTCGGAGAACAACGAACAACGAGCAAAAAACAGACAGAGAGCCAAGAATCCGCAGCTTTGAACTTTGAACTTCCTGACCCCCGACCCCTGGAATCAGCCCATCACGACCCGGCTACGCGCTCGTTCAATAGCTCGGTGGCGTTCTGGATCTTATCTATAAAGTCGTCGGCAAGCTCCGATGCCTGCTCGCTGGTCGATGGGCGGGTTTCGGTTGTGGCTGTCACTAGCAGCTCGAACAGGCCGATGCCCACCAGCGCGCCTTTTACGGTGCGATCTTCGTCGGGAAAAAGCAGCGGAGCCATGCAGAAAAGCCCGCCGTTCAGCGCGTCGAGCGTGAGATGGCTTTTGAACGGCAGCCACTTGAAGAGGCCAAGCTCATAGCGCGTAAGGGCGCTGTAGGCCAGCGTGCCCAGCGCCATACCGGTCATCCACTGGGTCACGCCCGCGCTCC
>DASUTC010000301.1 GCA_036374795.1 Herpetosiphonaceae bacterium | reverse complement strand
ACAACAGGTGCTCGAAGTGCCCGAACGAGATGACGTACTGGTTGAGCAGCGTCAGCAGGACCGCGCCGATTATCGCACCGGAAAACTGCGTTTCGCCGCCGATCTTGACGTAGGCGAGAGCATAGACGGCAACGAGGAAGCTGAAGTCGCCCGGACTGATGACGCGATTGCCGTGCGCGAACAGCGCGCCGCCAATTCCAGCGGCAAACGATGCGACGGCGAGACAGATAATCTTCATTTTCAGAACGTCGATGCCGACGCTTTCGGTCACGGCATCGTTGTTCTGGATGGCCTTCAGGAGCTTGCCGAAGGCGCCGCGCTCAAGCCAGAAGAACGCGGCAAGAAGGGCAATCACTATCGCAACGACGACTGCGGAATAATAGGGATCAAGCCAACGCGGTGGGTAGATGCCGATCATTCCGGAATTGCCGCCGATGACCTCTGCCTGCGTATAGATCAGCCGCAAGACCTCGGTGAAGGCAAAACTGATCAGCATGAAGTACGGTCCCTTCGTGCGCAGCGTCACGTATCCGAAAATCACGCTGAGCAGCATCGGCGCCATGCCGCCAATCAGCAGGGAAAGGACCAGGGGCAGTTTGTACCAGGCGGTGAGAATGGCAGCGACGTATGCGCCGACGCCCCAGAAGGCAGCCGTGGCGATGTTGAGCTCGCCCGTCAGCATGACGAAACGAAGCGCAGCGGCGGCCAGGATGTTCAGCGAGATCCACAGGACGACTTTCAGCGTGTAGGTATCGCTGCTGGTCAATGCCAGCACGAGCAGCACGGCCAGCAGCGCCCAGCCGATCGCGTCCGCCCACCTAGCGTTCAACATGACCCATCAGCCCTTGAGGACGCACGAGGAGGAAGACCATGACCAGCACGAACATGATGATCGTCGCGATGGTCAGGTCGTAGTAGTAGCCGAAGATGCTTTCGATCAGCGCCACGAGCAGGCCGCCGAGGATCGCGCCCGGAATGCTGCCGAGCCCGCCGATGATGATGATGATGAACGCCTTGATCAGGTAATCGCCGCCGATCGCCGGCTGGCTGACAGTCAGCGGCGCGATGAGCGCGCCTGCGAGGCCGGCCATGCTCACACCGATCAGCCAGCCGTAGAAGG
>DASUTC010000300.1 GCA_036374795.1 Herpetosiphonaceae bacterium | reverse complement strand
GGGCGAGGTTCCATGTGCCGTGGAAGCGGATCGCCAGAGCCAATCGCGAGGTGATCGGCAACCATCCCAATCTGATCCGGCGTGGTCAAAAGCTGGTCATTCCGTGTGATGAAGGGGGTACAGGTGGTATTAGACCGGCTCAATACCAGGGCAACTCTCGAACCGTTGCACATACTGCCGCACGAGTACCAAACGTAACTAATGACTTTGTGTGGTGGTTAAACAATGCTCTTTTTAGCCTAACTACAGACGAGGCAAAGTCCGCTAATGAAAAAGCGAATAGGCGTATAAGTGGGCTTTTGGATGATCTGACGCACCTCCCCCCTAGATTTAGGGGAGCATATCGTCGTGTGCGAGATTTCGTCACCTCAAAGATCACTGCGTACAAGGTCTTCATCAATTATGTTCGTCCAAGTGGCTATTGGGATATTAAACGAAAAGAGCCCTATAGCAATCCTACCGGGAGAGTCAAATTATGTGGTACGGAAATGGATTTTGATGCGCCCGGTAATATTCTTTATGGCTATGCAGGTAAATTAGCTAGCTTCAGTTCTTTTGAATTGAGGGGAGGATCAATGGCCGTACAAATACTGAGTAGTATCCCTGACTGGCTGGTCGACAGGTTTGGAGGTAGTCTGAGAACTATTAACAGATTAGCTAATGAACTTAATCGTGATCAGCCGACAATAGGCGTTGGAATAAGATTACAACGCGATCTCGGGAGAACCTATGTAACTCGATCCCGAATGTGTTCATCTATCCGCTAGTTTAGGTTCCTAAATTTGACGTGAGATGAACAAAGAACTTTACCCAATGGGTCGATAGGTGAGTTTCAGACTCATCACTATATTCGTTAGATCATAACCTGATCGGATGTAAACCTTCATGCGCCTCATCATTCTGCTCACCCTATCGCTCCTCGCCGTCACCACGGCGGGAGCGGCACCCGTCCCCCCGCTTCACCACAAAAGTGCCGCTGGCCTGATGCCCGCCGCTTACCTTCAGTCGTCGGAGCGCGCGCTGTCCACGCAGGCGGCGGCTGCCAATAGCGGCGTGCTTGAGCCATATGCCATTCTGCCGTTGGAGCAGCCGGCAACCGCGTCGGCAGGTCGTGGGCGGTTGGCGGCGGTCAGCACCGACGAGCAGTTGCTCCGGCTGGGCTGGACCGATGGCCTGACCGTGACGCAAACGCTGCCCGCGCTCGTCGCTCCATCCGGGCTGGCGGTCGGCGATCTCAACGGCGATGGTCGCTCTGATCTGCTCGCCCTCCAGCGTCCGGCGAATAAGCTGGCGCTGGCGGCGGGATCGCCCGGTGGAACGCTCGCCGCGCCCACCCAGCACGATCTGCCCGCCGACGCCGAGGCATTACTGGTCGACGATCTCACCGCCGATTGTCGCCGCGATGCCGCGTTTACCGCACTGGACGGCACGGTGCAGGTGCTGCCCCAGACGGCGGATCGCACGCTTGGCGCGGCACGGACGGCGCTGTTTGCCAACGGCGGCGCAACCGATCTGGCAGTCGGCGATTTCAATCACGATGGACAGTTCGACCTTGCCGCGCTGCGCGGAACCGGCAACACCACCAACCATCTGGGCCTGTACACGATCGTCAGGGACACACTGACCGCGACGGGTGAGCGCAGTGTTGCCGATGGTGGATTTGCGGCGCATGCCGTGGCAAGCGGCGATGTCACGGGCGATGGTCGCGCCGATCTGATCGTCAGCGCGGGTGGCAACCAGCCCGATGCGTATCTCAACCTCTTTGCTCAGCAGCCAAGCGGCCTGTTTGCGACAACCCCTATCACGATGCCCGCCTGGCATATCCCCGAGTCCGTGGCGGTCGCCGATGTCAACCACGATGGACACAATGACGTGATCGCGCTCCATAGCGGCTGGCTGGCGCTCTCGCTCTACCTCAATCAGGGCGATGGCACGCTCGCGCCCTACGAGGTATATGAGTTGCCCTACAGCGCCGCGTATCGTCCCGAAACCCTGACCGTGCTGGATCTCAACGAAGATGGCGGGCTGGACGTGCTGATCGCCGATGGCAGCCGGGGCGTGACCTATCTGCTCAACAGTGATGCCGCGCCGACCGCGACGATCGCCACGCCGATCGCCTGTACGCGCAGCCTGGGCCAGCGCCTGACGATCGGCGGCACCGTCAGCGGCGCGTCGGTCGTGGAAGTGAGCCTGGATGGTGGCGCGACCTGGGAAGCGGCGACGGTCGATGGAACGACCTGGAGCTACACCGCCGAGGTCGGGAATCGACCGGTCTACAAACGAGTCATGGCGCGGGCCGTCGAGGGTGAGCGCGTGCAGGCTCCGGTGGCGGAAACCTATCTGCGCATCTTCAATTACCAGCAATTCGTGCCGATCGTCGGTCAGTAACTCGTCGCGCCGCAGCCGCGTGTGCCACCTGGCTGGTCCTGCGCGGCTGCTCGCATCAGAAGGGATACCGTGATGAATCGCCGTTGTGTGCTGCTCGCGGCGCTGGTCGCCAGTCTTGGCCTGATGGGCTGGCTGCCATTGCGGGCGGCCGGCGTGACACTCAGCTATGGCGGCCTGCGCGCCTGCTACCAGACAGGCCGACCGATTCCGCCGTTCACGATCACCGCGCAGGTCGCAACGAGCGATACCTACCGCATCACCCATGCGGTCGCCGTGAACCAGCAGCCTCCGGGAACGAGTACCATTGTCTACGAGGGCGGGATCAGCCCCGCACAGCCCAAGGTCGCGACGGTCACCGGCGGCCATGCGACCGTTTCAGGGACGTATACGCTGATTGGCAGCCTGTACCAGCTCAGCACTGGCGTCCTGGTTGCCCAAACCAGCGCAACTGTCCTCGTCGCCGATCCCTGTCCCACTCCGCCGGGATCGCCCGCGCCGCCTTCCGCAGCGATGGCGGATATTCACTGGTCGCAGACAGCGACGCCAAGCCAGGGCGCTCGCGTCGGATCACTGCTGACCGTGTGGGCGAAGGGGCGGAACGTTGGTCAGGGCAGCGGATCGAGCGACGCGATCCTCGCCTACGATCCCGCGCTGCTGCGCCTGCTCGACGTGACGCCGCAGCGCGACGGCGATTGGGTGCGCAGCCGCGACGACGAGCAGGGCACGATCACGCTGGCGCTGGGATCGCTGGCTCCGGGCGAGGCCAGCCGCCTACCGATCCGATTTCTGGTCCTCCGCGCCGCGCCCGAAACCGTCCTGACTCTGGTTCGCGCTGACGGCGAGGATCGGGCAAATCCGCTGTTTCTGGAGCTTGGTCAGGAGATCACCGGGCCGCTCAGATTCACCATGACTGCTACTGCCGCCGGAAGCGAGATTCGGGGACGCGGCTACAAGCCCGGCGAGCGATTGGCCCTGTGGACCAACCGGCAGGGCGGGCCGCCCCGAGCGATTGAAGGCAGGTTTGCCGCGCAGGCCGATCCGGACGGCACGGTTGCCATCACCCTGCCGCCGCTGGGCGAAGACGTCACTTCCGTGGTGGTGGCCGGGCAGACCAGCGAGGTCGTCGGCCTAGCGATCCTTCCGTCGCCGTGACCGCGCAGCAGGAGCCCATCGTCACCGTGTTCGACCGGCAGAGCTGACCGATCCGGGGATCGCCGTGGTCAGCCAGTCGTCGATGCGTGGTTCTTGACTAGGTTCCCGCTCCCGATCGTCAGCCCCGTTCCGCTTTGAAGCAGCGGAACGGGGCTGGTCCTGGTTCGTACCAAGACACCCACCACCAGGTACGGGAAGACGGCTACGTGTTGCACCCATAGCAGAGCGCTGCGCGCCGCCACCGCGGATGAACATGTGGCATCCTCCTCCGGAGCAGATTCCATCACCGGTCGCGGCGAACTGGAGCCTTCGAGCCCGCGTAAACCATGATCCGGAACCCGCAGGGAGCACCATTGGTTGCTCCCGTTCGGGAAGCACGTCCGGGAACCGCTTGGATCGGATCGGGTTCCACCGAGACGGCTGGAAGGAGGCGTGCTGGAGATTCGGTCCCCCTGTTGCGGTAGCTGGGATAGGCACACGCGCAGCGTGAGCGCGTGTCACGTCCGTCGTCCCAACCGGGCCACCGTCTAGCGAGCACCCGCGCCGACGTCGCCGTTCCCGCTCCTGGTGAGGACGTGCGCACCGTCGTTGCAGGTGGTACGCGGGTGCGGTTTGTGCTGCTCGGAACGTCACGCCGCCTGCGTTTCAGCATTCCCTCAGCATCAGAACGGCGTCCTCCGCGCGGTGGAGCAGCGCAGGCACAGACCGTCCACGGCGACCTGATGGAGCGGCTGGGTACACGCCGGACATCTCAGCGCGAGCCGATGGACCTGAAGCGCACAGTGTTCGCAATCGCGCAGCACACTATAGGTGAGCCCTGCGGGTGGGACACTTGCCGGACAGGGCCGGCCACAGAGCGTGCGGCCGGTGCCGCGCGTGAGATGCAGGCGCGCACGGATGTCGTCGCCATGCGCGCATTCAACGGGACGGACCTGCTCCGCTCGGCGCTGACCAGGTCCAGGTGCAGCCTGGACTGGTCCCTGCGTGACTGATGGCTCGGGCGTGAGGCTGTCGGCGGTCGCCAATCCCAACAGCACGCGCACCGCGCTGACCTACGATCCGCTCAGCCGCCTGACGCAACTCGTCAACTACGGGCGCGGCGATACGATCGACTCGCAGTTCAGCTATACCTACGACCGGCTCGGCAATAAGGCCACCGCCACCGACAAGGACGGCGTGGTCACAGCCTACACCTACGATGCGCTCAATCACCTGACCAGAGTTGCCCGCAGCGGCAGCACGGGCGCGCTCGATCAGTTCGACTTCGCCTATGATGCGGGCGGCAACCGCGTGCGGCAGACCGTCGGGCGCATGGCGCAGAACCAGTGGTCGACCACCACGACCGACTACACCTACGACGCGGCAGACCGCATGCTCACGGCGGGCGGCGAGAGCTTCCAGTACGACCGCAACGGCAACCTGCTGAACAAGGCGCAGCTCGGCGTCACCAAGGCCAGCTACCGCTACGACTACGATAATCGCCTCGTGCAGGCCGACGACGTGCGCTACAGCTACGACGCGCTGGGCCGGCGCATCGCGCGCTCCGCGGGCAACGCCAGCACGTTCTTCGTCTTCGACGGGCAGCGTCCGCTGCTGGAGATCGATGGCGCCAGCGGCAAGAGCGAGGAGTATATCAGCGACGCGAGTGGTCGGCTGATCGCCAAGCTGTTCCTGCCGCCGCCGACCAACCAGGATACCGTCGGACGCTACTATGAGTACGACGGCCTGGGCAGCGTGGTCGGGATGACGAACCAGCAGGGCAACCAGGTGACGAACTACCGCTACGAGGCGTTCGGCAGCACCGCCGAGGAGAGCGGCAACCAGGGCAATGACCTCAAGTATCTGGGCCAGTACCTCGACAGCGCCACGGGGCTGTACTACATGAACGCCCGCTGGTATGACGCGCAGACCGGGCGCTTCCTGAGTGCCGATCCACTGCCGGGCAATCCCTTCCAGAGCGGCTCCACCAACCGCTACGCCTGCGCGCTCAACAATCCGATCACGTATGAGGATATTAGCGGCCTGAGCGCACGCTCGATTGGGGATTTCTTTTCCGACCTCGCGTTTGCCCTTGCCGTGCTCGTGCTTATCATTATCGTGTTGATTATCATCATCCTGATCGCTGCGCTCTTAGCTTCCTTGCTCGGTGGGGGTGGGGCGCTTGCGCTCGCGGGAGGCGGCATGCTCGGCGGAGGACGCCCGAAACGCTGAGGAAGTAATTGCCTGGTGCCACCTGGAGCGCATAGTCGCCAGAGGCGTTGGTCGTGACCCACACATTGGCCGCTCCACCACCCGGCGCCAGCTCAACCGTCTGACCTGCCAGGCCGTTGCCCAGCGGGTCCCGCACTTTCCCGCTCAGCGTGACGACTCCAGCCGGTACGAGTACGAAATCGAGCGTTGTCGCGCGCGTAATAGTCCTTCCCAGTGCAACTGCTGGCCCGAACCCGCTCGCAGCCGTTGGTGTCACCCGCACATCATACGTGCCTTGCTCGACTGAGAGCGTATAGGTGCCGGAGATGTTAGTGATCGTGCTCGCAACCGTTGCAGCCGTCGTCGGGTTGATGACGTCAACCGTAACACTCGCTAATCCATTGCCCGACTGGTCGCTCACCTTGCCGGATAGCTGGTAGCTGACGGCGAGCACATCGCTCGTCGCCGGCGCGACGAAGGTGGATACCAGGAACAGGATGACCAACAGCCAGAAACGCATGGCGACGACGGAGCGCGGACGAACCGATGAGGTATACATGCGGGGTCTCCTTCACGATTCTTTCCCTGGAACCGGCGGATACGGCGTCGCTTCGACGTGAACAGACCATCCACATCGAGAGCAGATCATGCAACGGATCGTGTAAGGGTCGAAGCGAGGACGATGCAGCGGACAGATAGTTCCTCTCCGTATACCACAGACCAGGCTGAAGCGCGTTGTGACTCTGTCACCTCATGTGAACATGACGCAACGTGATACATCGGTTCCGCCACAAGGCTGCTGATCGGTGTACGGTGGCGACACCAGTGGCTTCAGAGAAGGCACGTCAGAACGAACGAGGTAGCTGCCTCTACCATGTTGCTGCGATCGTTATGTTCACTGGACTGGATTCGTCGCAGAACGGCGGGCGATCACCTGCATGATCGTCCTTGGCCTTCTGTACGAGAACCTTAAGGAAAACAATCGCCAACAATCAAAGGGCTGCGTGTCGTATAGCAGGCGAGTCAATTAATAAGCGGCAAAAAAGACGCGCTATGGAGATCCACTTCGTCTGGCCCATCCCCCAAGCAGAACGGACCACGGTGTATTTCAAACGGTTGTGTCTCGCGCTTGTGTGCATCCTTAGCGCCTGTGGACCCGCGCTGCCGGGGGAGCAACACGCAGGCACCGCAGCATCGGGATGGTCGAGCGCGCACGTCCAGCATCCGCATCAGCAACCGAAACATCCACGCCGTCAGCAGCGCTACCCTCAGCGCGCTTCGCCGTCACCGCCTACCAGAGTATGCCGCTGGCACCAACAGGCAGCATTGACGACCCAGCTGGGCCGCCGTCGGCGTGGCTGATCATCGGCGACCGGGCGATCGAGGGCACGCTCGGTCGCCACGGCACGATCGACGTTGCGCCCACCGAGGAGTTTATGAACGCCGTGGCAACGGCGCAGATTCCCGTGGGCGCAGCACCCACGCTGGTGATCGGGTCGGGTCCGCTTGAGCACGTCAGCGTCGGCCTGCGTCCGTGGAGCGGCGAACCCGCCCGGCGGCATGGCGCACAGCCCGATCCCGCGGCACCGACCACCGTCCGCCTTGATCCCCTGCCGCTGGGTGCGGACCAATTGTTGCACATGTTTGTGCGCTTTGGCTATCCCAACGGGGGCGATGCCAGCTACCTGTGGCACGTGACGAGCGGCGCTGCGGCGACGGCAACGCCGTCGATCGCTCAAGCTGCGCTGCCGCCAAAAACGCCACACAACGTGACGCGCAGCGGTGAGATCCAGGGCTTGATTGGTCGGCGATACAGCATGTATTGCACGTAGACGTGACACTCCCACCGCTCAAGCGGCGGGCTTTCTACCGATTTCTTTGTAAGGAGCATCGAAGCTGCTGGGGAGGTGCTACAGCGTAACCTCAATGACCTCGCCTGCTTTGATCGTCGGGAGAATCTGGTTGACTCGCGGCATTAATGGGTGCAGTGCCTCGATCCGGTTGGTTGGCGCGACGAGGACCATGACTCCCACATCCCCATAGGCAAGATGTTGCTGATAGCGCAGGTTTTGGTCGCTGGTGAGAAACACCTCGAACTGACCGTGCGCAAGCTGCATCAACTCACCGTTCTTTTTCCCAGACCAGCCCATCTCTTGTACGGTAGCGACGCTATGCGTTGGTAACGCACGTTTGAGGTTCTTCGGCAGACATTCATCAAGCAGCACGCGCCGTTGCATACGACACTAACGCCTCCTTTGCTAACTCCAGCACCTGGATAGCGTGGTCGCGGCTAACGGACGGAAAGTCGTCTAAAAACTCGTCAAGGGTGTCACCCGCTTCTAAATAATCAATTAAGTTCTTGATTGGGACGCGGGTTCCAGCAAACACGGGCGTCCCTCCCAAAATTTCGGGTGAGGATAGAATAAGTTGCTTCTCCGCCATCATGACACTCCTTGTCAATAACCGCCCCGTGAACGAGGCGGCTTGCATCTAGACCCGCAGGTCTGATGCGATTGGCTGATTGACGGGCAGCCCACCAGGATCAGATGTACCGCTCCTGGCCTGGTACTTGGCAGCAATATTGTAGGCGGCGTTCACATCCGCATGCAGCTCGTAGCTACACTGCCGACACTTGAACCAGCCTCTGGCACGCCGATTGTTGCGGGCTTGATACCCGCACCGGCTACACGTTTGGGAGGTATGTCGCGGATCGACCGCGACCACCGTACAACCGCGTGCTTCTGCCTTGTACGTCAAAAACTGGCGCAGCTGCGCATAGGACCAACTATGCATGCGCCGTCGTTGTTCACGCCCACGCTGCTTCGTGCGCTGCCGAATGTGGGTCAGGTTTTCCACCACAATCGTGCTGCCTTCTGGGGTGGCATGGACGATCTGTTTGCTCAGGACGTGATCACAATCCCGGCGGAACCGCGCTTGTTTGTGGCGGAGGCGGCGCAGGTGGCGTTTCGCGCTCGTGCTCCCCTTCTTTTGCAAGGCCCGGCGCAGGTGGAAATAGCGCCCTTCGATCGCTTTCCAGCGACGCTTGCCAAGAAACTGGCGGGTACTCGTCACCGCCGGGTGCGCCAACCCAAGATCGACGCCCATGACGGTCTCAGTTAGCCGCACCTCGGGCGCAGGCACGGTGACCACGATATGCAACCACCAGTCGCCGTCGCGCAGGATCAGATCGGCGCTATCAGGCGCGCACCCGATGTAGCGCTGGGCGTAGTCCGGCACCACGAAGGGAATGCGTTGCCGACCGACCACGGTTGCCAGATTGACGACCTGGGTCTGCCAGTCCACGTTGTAGGTATGCACGTTGTAGCGCGGCGCACAGCCCCACGAACGCGGTTGGCTCACGGTGCGCGCTGGGTCTTTGGCAAGCTGCAAGGCGCTGGCAACGGCTTCGGTGGCTTTCACGCGCGCCTGAATATGCAAATCCGAGACCAGATCGGGGTACTGGGCTTTGAGGGGATAGTAGAGCGCATGATGCAACGTCACGCCGTTTTTGATCCGTGCCTGCCAGCCGTAGGCTGCGACCGCGTTGAACACATCCGTAAACTGCCGCCGCGTTTCCAACAGGGCGGTGGCCTGCTCCGCGGTTGGCTGCAACTTGATGCGGATCGTGCGCTGCATAACACACATATTCTACCATATATTTGTGGTTTTTGCACGATTGAAAGGATACTGCCGCATTCCCCCGTTAGCTAAAGCAAACGGTCCCCTGCGGCTTTTTCTATGGACTCACGATGGATTGTATCAGAGTTGGCAAGAGCGTAAGAAGCGCCCCACCACATGCGCATTGCCCATGAGGGACCGCGCGGCTGGCACGATCGGACGATGGCGCTGCGGACGGAAGCCTGCCGCTGTTACCAAGGACGTGGTACAGCTCTTCAAACCCGGCGGAGTCGAACCGCAGCGTGCGGCAGTTCTCCGTCACGGTGCGCACCACATGCTCCGGCGCTCTATCGGGCAGCTCCGCCTCGCAGCTTCTCGCCATCGGCGTCGAAGCTCCACGGCTGCCCGGCGGCGACGATCTCAAGCGCGTTCTCTCGGTCGCGGAAGACCAACTCTTGGCTGACCCGCCCGGCGGCCTCTTTGTAGGTCAGGGTGATCGCCGCCGCGCCATGCCAGGTTACGTCGATGACCGTCACCAGCCCATCCAGGACGATCCCGCGAATCGCAATCCCACGTGCGAAATCTTCGAGCCGAGCCACGATGTGTTCCCCCACGATGAAGGAGCATTGTTATGTCAAGAAATAGCGGCGAAGACACCAGGATGCGGGAACGATCCGCACATCCCGGCAGGCAGCCGCCAGACGTTGTTCGGTTGAACACGCACATAGTGAACGACGGTAGTGCGCTTCACCCAGGTTGCTGGACACATGGTTATGCTACCTGTGCTGGGGCTGGTAGCTCGCTAGAGCGAGCTTCATATTCAGCGGGACTCAGGTAGCCAAGTGCCGAATGCCGCCGCTGTCGATGATAAAACACCTCCATGTACTCAAAAATGGC
>DASUTC010000299.1 GCA_036374795.1 Herpetosiphonaceae bacterium | reverse complement strand
GGTTGAGCACCCGCGCCGCGACATGGGGCTTGCCCATCACCGTATCGTTGATCAGATACGATCCGCTCGCGACATCGCGGATGATTCGCATCAGTTCTTCGGGCGCAATGCCCTTGGGCGCGTACGCCGCAGCGCCTACCTTGATCGCATTGAAAAGCTGCTCGTCATCCTCCGACACGCTCAGCACGACGATGCGCACGCGCGGATCTCGCCGTTTGATCACGCGAGCGATCTCCAGCCCATTCATGCCCGGCAGATTAATATCGACCAGCACAACATCCGGTCCCAGGCGATCGGCCATCTCGATCGCCTCTTGACCGTTCTCGGCCTCCCCGATCACCTCGATATCCTGCGCGGCGTCAAGAATCCAGCGGATGCCTCGACGAAAGATTGGATGATCGTCCATGATCAGAACTCGAATTGCTTCCATCGCGTTCCCATCTTCATTATGAAGCGTTAGTAGCGGCATTGCCGCGTAAGCGGCTGCATTGAACTCGATACGTATCCTACGCGCGCAAGGACTGTAGCGCATCGGATACTATGCGTCAAGTACGAGCGTGACTCGTATCTCCGTACCCTGGTCAACGGCAGAGTTGACCACCAACTGAGCGCCGACGAGCTCGGCGCGCTCACGCATACTGGCTAGCCCCCAGTGCTTGCCCTGCGTGCGAGCGGCGACGGTCCGCATGTCGAAGCCGGGACCGTCGTCGCGGATCAGCAGCACGATCTGGCCTTTCACCGCCGCGTAGTGCACGACGACATTCGCCTTGCGCGCGTGCTTGGTCGCGTTGTTCAGGGCCTCCTGCACGATGCGATAGAGCACGATCTCTTGCTCCGCCATCAGACGCGGCAGCGGCATGCCCTCGCAGCGCACGTTGATCACGCCCGCCGAGGCAAAGCGCGCGCAGAGATCTTTGAGCGCTGCGTCGAGGCTCTGCTGCTCAAGCGCGGGCGGACGCAGATCGGCGATGAAGCGCCGGACCTCGTGCAATCCGGTGCGGCTGCTGTCGCGAAGCTGGCGCAGCAGATCGAGCAGCCGCTCGGTATTTTGCTGCTGCGCCAGCGTGATGCTATGCTCCATGCCCAGCAGAATATGCGCGATCACCTGGGCGGGACCGTCGTGAACCTCGCGCGCCAGCCGGGTGCGCTCGTCTTCGCGGCCCTGGATGATCTGCGCTTTGAGCGCCATATGCCAGGGATCGGCCTGCGCGGTATCGTCTTTGAGCGTCGCGCTGCTCATCTCGGTCTGGCGAATCAACTGCTCGATCGTGCGAGCCGCTTTTTGCAGCTCGTTGACCTCTGCGGCAAGCGCCTGCTGGCGCTCTTTAAGCTGATTCATCTGCCGCACAATAATCGCATTCGAGTCATGCAGCGTGCTGCGCACCTGCATCTCGTCGATCGTCCGCGCGATCTGCCGTAGATCGGAGGTGGCGGGATTGAGCCGCGCCTGCACTTCGGCGAGCACGGCCCGCAGCCGCTCGATTTGCTCGTTGACGATCGCCGCCGCCCGGTTTTGATATTTGGTGCTCACACGAGTTCCAGGTTTCAAGTTTCAAGTTCAAGGTCCCAGAGTCAGGGATCGGTAGCCAGAGATCAGGAAGTTGAACTGTCCCTGTGATCCCTGGTTCGTTTGTTCTCTTGTTTTCCCAGTATCGCCTCAACCGCAGCATCCGTATCGCTCAGATCGGTGAGGAGCGCATCCGGCGCGTGGGCTTCGAGCTGCGCGCCGCTAAATCTGCCGGTGGCGACCGCTACCACGCGGGCATCTCCGGCCCGGCCACAGGCGATGTCGCGGGGCGTATCGCCGATGACCACGGTAGCGCCGATGCGATCGGCGTGGCGCTCGGCGGCTTTGCGACGGGCAATCGGTACAAGCTTGTTGCGATCGTGATGATCCGAGCCGTACGCGCCGATCGCCAGATCGAAGTACTGCTCCAGGCCAAGCGCGCGCAGCTTCATCGCGGCGACCGGCTCCATGTTGCCGGTCAGTAGCGTCTGGATCGCGCCGCGCTCCCTGAGCTGTTCCAGCACCGGCACGACGCCCGGCAGCAGACGCAGGCTGCGATGCAGCTCGTGCGCGATCTCGTCCATCAGCTGATAGTAGCGGTCGCGGAAGCGCGGCAGATGCTCGAACGCGATCGTCTCGTCGATGTCGTGGAGCGCCAGCGTCTCCAGCACGATCTGCCCGTCGGTCTTGCCGCCGTAGTCAATCCGCCGGACCACAGCCGGAAGCGCGTAGACCTCGCGAAGCGCCTGGATAAAGCGCTGAAGCACCGCAGTATCGCCGCGCATCAGCGTGCCGTCGATGTCCCACAGCAGCAGCGTCCGCATACGCTAGCGCGCTTTGACGAGCCTGGCCGCAGGCTCGACCAGCTCGTGCAGCCGGTTGAAGTCGTCGGACAGCTCGGTATCCTGCATCGCGATGTCGACCGGAACGTCGAACTTGACCGGGACGGTCGACGAGATCGGGATCGTCATATTCAGGTTGACCGGCAGCTCCAGGCCCGCCGGCAGGCTGAGCGCCACGCTGCCGTTGATCTGACCGCCGCCGCCCGGCAGCGTAAAGCGCGCGGGCACCACCAGCGGCACCGGCGCGGTCGTGCGTACGGCGGTTTCCTGGTTGACCGGGACCGACAGGCTGATCGGAAGCTGCTGGTCGATCGGGATGTTGGTGCGAATGTGGGCGCTCTGCAAGCCCTCGATCGAGGTCATCAGCTCGCCCAGGCTATAGCGCGCGGTTTCGAGCGCCTCGGCAGGATTTTGCTGGATCTCCTGAATGCGCTGGCCCGCCGCCGTGTCCATATCGACGCCCGCCTGAAGCTGCGACTGGGCATCGCGGTAGAGATTAAGCGCGATCAGACCGCCGCCGATCACGAGCAGAAGGAGGACGACATTCAGCCCAAACGAAAACCAGATCATTGCTTTGTAGGGCGTTGGAATGCGCGGATGCACAACGATCGTCTTGGCGTCGCCGACCGGGATGGTGCGCCGGTGCGCGGCTGGAACCAGGCTGGTCGACCGGGCGGTGTCGTCGGCTGGCTCAAGGGCGACGCGAGTGCGCTTATCGGTTGTGCGATTTCCCATGATATAGCTCCTTCAGGATACGAGCCGCTGTCGATATATTCGTTTCTGACAGATAGATGACAGAATGATTGTAGTGGCTGGGGCCTGAACTATACCACAGCCGATGGTACGTTACTCTAATACTGGTAGTCCTACGTACGCATAGCGCTCTTGTCCCGCCGAGCTTAGGCTGCGAGCGCGACGCTCGGCTACTCCTTGATCGTGTGGTAGAGCACGCGCCGACCACGAATCCGGCTGATCAACATTTCGAGGATCAGCACCACGACGAGACAGACGACATCGACGACGACGACGGGACGCAGCGCGGCGGTAAGCTGCTCGGCCTGCGCCGCGAGCGTCGCAACCCAGGCGGGCGGGATCGTCGGGCGCACGCCGAGCGCCAGCAGCGCCACGCCGAGGCCGAGCGCCACCACGCCCACCACCCACCATGCCCGGCGGTCGGCCTCGCTGGGAAACATGGTGTTGGCGATGGCGAAGAGCAGGTACGCGCCAAGCGCCGCGATCGGATCGCGTAGCTGCTGCCGAAGCTGACCAAACGCCGCCAGATCAAAGCCGACGGTCGGCGGGTCGAGCCAGCGCACCAGCAGCAGCAGCACCGCCAGGCCGCCGACCAGCGGCGCCGCGCCGACCAGACTCATGCGCAGCGGATCGGCCTTGGTGACGATCACCTCGCCCTGGCGCGGATCGTTGCGGCTGCGGAATTGAAACAGGTTGATCTGAAGCACCCGCAGCCCCAGCAGCAGCGCGATGACCACATGGCTAAGCTCGTGGAGCACCACGCCGGGCAGCACCAGCAGGTCATAGATCGTGGTGGCGATGCGCGAGCTGCCCGTGAGCAGCAGGATCAAGCCTTGAATATGCCGCGACAGCAGCACGCCCAGCAGCCAGAGGCCGGCCAGCACACCCAGCAGCCAGAGCAGCGCGATCATACTCCACCAAAGTAGCGCAGCGCCAGCCGCAGCCGCTCTTCAAGCTCCGGCGGCGCGTCGGCGGGCAGCGACGAGACGGCTGACTGAGCCTCAAGCGCGCTGTAGCCCAGGCTTGTCAGCACCTCTTGCAGCTCGGCGTTGATCGCCGAGGCTGCCGGTGTTGCAGCCGCGACCGTCGTCGGCAGCTTGCTGAGGTCGAGCTTGCCCTTCAATTCCAGCACCAGGCGCGCGGCAGTCTTCTTGCCGATGCCGGGCACCTGCGACAAGATCGCGGTATTCTCGCTGGCGATGGCAAGCTGTAGCTGGTCGAGCGGCGCTGCCGAGAGCAGCCCCAGCGCCATGCGCGGCCCGACGCCGGTCACGCCGATCAGCGTCTCGAAAAAGACGCGCTGCTCCATCGACGCGAAGCCGTAGAGCACCAGCGCATCTTCGCGCACGTGCAGATAGGTGTAGACCTGGACGGTGTTGCCGATGTGGCCGAGCCCTTCGAGGACCGGGCGCGGCACGAAGACATGAAAGCCGACGCCGCCTGTCTCGATGATGGCGTAGTCGGTGCCGGTTGCTAGCAGATTGCCGCGAAGCGATGCGATCATACGTGTTTTAAGCTATGGCCTCTATTGGCTGTGTCGAATACAGCAGATTATACACTGCACGGCGTCACAATGCGGCTGCTTCTGGCATACGGCTTGCAGCCGCTCTGGTGTATCCTGTGAGATGATCCTGATCCACGATCGCAATCAGTTGCTATGGAGGCGGTATGTTTGGGTTCGGCAAGAAGAAGGACCGGCTCAAAAAGATGCGGGTGGCGATTCTGGCCGCCGATGGCGTCGAGCAAGGCCAGTTGGACGCGGCGGTCAAGAAGCTGCGCAGCGCCGGGGCGGAGATCTTCATCCTCTCGCTCCAGCCCGGCAAGCTTCAAGCGTTCCGTGGGCTCAAGCCCAGCGCCAAGATCCCGGTCGACGCCACGCTCGACGAGGTGCATCCCGCATCGTTCGGCGCGCTGTTTATTCCGGGCGGCACGGTGAGCGCCGAGCGGCTGCGCCAGAGCACGCGCGTGCTGGAGTTTGTTCGCTCGTTCGATCGCACTGCCAAGCCGATCGCTGTGGTCGGACACGGCGCGCTGGTGCTGGTTTCCGCAGGAGTGCTGCGCACGCGGAGGCTCACGGCGTGGCCCGGCATCAAGGACGATGTGATCAATACCGGCGCGGAGTGGTTGGACGAGCCGTACGCGCTGGACGGCAACCTGCTCACGGGCCGTACCTCGCGCGACATCGGCAAGTTCACCAGGCAGATCGTCGATCATTTCGCCAGCAACCGCAGCAGCAACGTGATCACGGCGTAGGCTGGCCCTCACCATGCCCAGAGGGCACCCGCCCCTTCCCCACGCGCGCGGGTAAGGGAACCCGCGCGGCCTGCGGCATAGGAGAGGGCGCGTTAGCACGGGCACAAAGATCCCCTCTCCTGCACAGCGAAGGCGGAGGCCCGCCTGAGCGCGGGGAAGGGGTGTCGCGTCAGCGACGGGGTGAGGGCCTTAAAAAATCCCCTGTCCCGGCGTCAACAGATTGTCGGGATCGTAGCGGCGCTTGGTGCTCACCAGCCTGCCCCAGTACGGCTGGAAGTGCCGCTGCCAGTCGTGGCGCGAGAACGGGATCGCGTCGAAGGGGTAGCGCGTAATGCCCAGCTCAAGGCCGCGCTGATAGATCGTGTAGTGATTGGCGACTACCCGGCTGACCGCATCGGCGTTGGGCTTCGCGGTGTGGTTCAGAATGTAGAAAAACGCATCGCGGTCGTCGGGCAGGCGCATCAGCGGATGCGTGAAGCGCGCGGTCGGCATCGGGTAGAGCAGAATACCGATCGCCGCCGCATCGTTCGGATCGAGGCGCGTCCAGACCTCGGAGACGAACAGGTCGACTGTGGCGGCGGGCACGAACGCGCCAAAGCGTGGATGCGGATAGTACCACGTGCCGTTAGCCTTCTGCGCCGCGACGACCGCCGCGAATCGGTTGGCGAAGTCGAAGAACGAGCGGTCGACGATCTGCGCGCTGCCCGGCG
The DNA here is from genome assembly GCA_036374795.1 of Herpetosiphonaceae bacterium. NCBI lineage: Bacteria > Bacillati > Chloroflexota > Chloroflexia > Herpetosiphonales > Herpetosiphonaceae > Herpetosiphonaceae bacterium. Next base: position 14,866 of record DASUTC010000299.1, on the reverse strand, counting down.
TGTAGCTCAGGCCCGCCAGCAGGCGCGCGTTGTCGGGCGCGGCGGGCGGCGTGAAGAAGTTCGCCGCCTCCAGAATGTAGGTCCAGCCGCCGCTGCCGTTGGGCGCTCCCTGCCCGCCGACATGATCGAAGCGTCCGTCGGCGATCAGCAGGCGTTGATCGCGGGTAAAGGTAGCGAGGTCGCTGTAGAAGAGGCGGAAGAAGCGCGCCGAGGATGCGGCAGGGACGAGCCTGAGCGTGGCCCGCACGATGATCGCGCACTGGCCCAGCCCGGCCAGCGTCGCCTCGAAGAGATCGCGGTTATGCGTGGCCGAGCAGACCTCGCGCTGGCCCTCGCCGGTGACAACCTCAAGCTCAAGCGCCGTATCGACCTGCGCGCCGTAGCGGTAGCTGGTGCCGCCGATGCCGCCAAGCGCCAGCGTGCCGCCGATCGACAGCTCGATAAAATCCGTCAGCACGGGCGGTCGCAGGTTGCGCGGGAGCGCCGCCTTGAGCAGATCGCTCCACAGCGCGCCCGCGTCGACCACGGCGCGATCTCCGTCGATCGAGTGGATCGTGTTGAGCGTGCTCATATCGATCACGACGCCCGCCGCCACCTGCATCTGGCCGAAGGCGGAGTGTCCCTGCCCGCGCGCAGCGACCTGAATGCCATACTGCCGCGCGAAGCGCACCATCCGCACGATGTCCTCGACCGATCCGGGCTTTAGCACCGCCAGCGGCTCGCGCTGCACGATATGCCCAAAATCGTCTGCTGCGGCAGCGCGCGATGCGCTGTCGGTGTGCAGTTCTCCATCGAACGGCGGCAGATCGACAAAGCTCGGCTGCGCCTGTGCAGCCGTCACCCACGAGCGATGATGCGGATCGAAACCAAGGACGACCGCACCGGCGAGCATGCCTTTCAGAAAGGTGCGGCGGGAGGTGGGATGGTTCACGGGTCGTCTCCTTCAGATGATGGCTACGGGCGTTTCATGACAGACTCAGTGTACCAAGCTATAGCGATATGATCATGAGCCGAAAGTCACGATCAGGCGATTGTGCGGGGTCCCATGACCTGAATCGTGTATCCCTCGCGAGTGCCGCGCCACAGCGGATGCGGCGCGGCGTAGCCCCGAAGCCGCTTCCAGAGCGTGGCGCGCTCAAAGATCGGCAGTTCGATCGGCAGCGCGTCGAACACCGTCCCCGCCGCCACGACGATCAGCTTCTTGCGCGCCCGCGACAGCGCGACGTTGAGCCGCTGCGGGTCCATCAGAAACTCGGCCTCGGCGCTGACATAATCGGGATCGGACGCCGTACACGCGACAATGATCACATCGCGCTCGCCGCCCTGGAAGCGCTCGACCGTGTCGATGCTGTCGGCGTCGGCCAGCTCCGGGATCTGTGCCCGCAGCGCGGCTTTCTGCGCGCGGTGCGGCACGACCACCCCCACGCCGTCGCGTCCGTCGAGGCCAAGCTGGAGGCAGCCGCGCACCAGATCGGCCACCAGCGCGGCCTCAAGCGCGTTGGACTGACGCGAGCCGCGCTCGGTATGCTGGATCACCACCAGCGGCACGTCCCAGCGCAGCGCGGCGGCGACGAGCGGATCGGCAAAGCGGTGCGGCGGCAGCAGCGCAGTGCGGCGTGAGTGAAAGACGATGCCGTCGGCGTGATAGATCGTCTCGTGCAAGAACCGGGCCTGATCGCGGTGCAGCCGGAAGCTCTCGTCCAGCGCCACACAGGGCGCGGCGGCGTCGAGCAGCCACTTAAAGAGCGAGCGTTCGGGCGACCATGCGGCAAGCGTGCCGACCGCCTCGGCCCAGGCGTGGACGATGATCGGCGGCATCTGGCGATGATCGCCCACGACGATCATCTGGCCGCGCTCGTGCAGCGTGCTGGCCGCCAGCAGACCTTCGGGCAGGCTCATCTGCGATGCCTCGTCGATCAGCAGCAGATCGAACAGCCCTTCCCAGCGCGCTTTGCGCTGCGTCGTCTCAAGCAGCGCGCCCAGGCCGCCGGGCGTGCCCCCGACCACCACAGCGCCGCCGATCAGCGCTCGGAGATCTTTCGCGCCTTTGCGCGGATCGGCCCAGCGCACGCCCCTGGCGCGCGGCGCGATCGAGCTGCCGCCGAGCTTGACGATCGGCAGATCGGCCAGCGGCAGCAGCGGTGCCTGGCCCGGAGGACAACCCGGCGCGGCATTCCATGTCTGCCATGCCCTGGCGATGCTATCGAGCGCCACCTGGACCGCGCTGTGCGTCTTGGCCGTGACGGCCACACGCAGGCCACGGCCCTGCATCGCAGCCGCCAGCAGCCGCGCCACCACCGCCAGCCCCAGCGTCCGCGACTTGCCAGATCCCGGCGGTCCCTGCACCAGCCGCAGCGCAAGCAGCCCGCCCGTCGCGATCACCGCGCGCTGCGCCTCGGTTGGCACGGCGGGCGCGTGCAGCGCGATCAGCGCGTCGGCGGCCTCGACCAGCGTGGCCTCGTCGAACGGCGCGGCGGCGACAACGCTCTGTGGTGCCTGAAGCCAGCGCGCCAGCGGATTGGTATCGAGATGATCGAGCGCTTGCAGCACCCGGTCGCCGAGCAGATCGTCGGCCATCTCGTCGAGCGTGTAGCGGCAGCGCAGTTGTACGTGCAGCTTCGAGTCGTGGTGGAACTTGAAGCGGCCCGCCGAGCTGAGCGCGGTCAGCTCGACCTCGATCGTTTCCTCGTCGATCGCGCTGACGATCACCAGCCGCCCCTTGATAATCTCCCACGGGCTGAGGCCGTCGATCGCCTCGTTGAGCACGGCCCAATCGCCCACCTTGAAGCGCGGCGGGACCGCGCCGCTGCCGGGATGAGCCGCGAAGCGGAAGCGCGCCAGCGGCGGATCGCCCTTAGGCTCCACGGCGATGGCCTCAAGCAGCGCGGTGCGGCCCGTCAGCACGCGGCGGGCGATCGGCAGCCGCACATGGGCCAGCAGCTCGGCCAGCGCCGCGACATGCTCAAGCTCCAGAAACTCCACCAGCGCGCTGCGCAGATCGCGCGGCCCTGCGGCGGTCGGCAGTTGATCGAGCGGCAGCAGCGGCACGTCGAGATTGCGCTGCCGACGCGACGCGCCCGCCAGATGCGCCAGCGCCCGCAGCCGATGCTCGGCAAAGGCCAGCAGCTCGGCGCGCGTAGGCCGATTCGGCGCGTCGTTCCAGACGGCGTAGGCGTACTCGCTGGGGATCTGGCTGCTGAAGCGGCTGACGGATTCGAGGCTGATGCTCTCCTGAGCCAGCATCGGCGCGACGCGCAGGCCGTCGGCGTCGCGCACGAAGCGCTGCACGCTATCGAACAGGCCGCCCCGAAACAGCCTGGTAAAGTCGTGGTCGGGCGTCTTCCAGCTGAAGCGGCCATGCTCGTCCCAGACCTCGGTCGCGACGGCGTAGAGCGAGTCGCAGGTGAGGCGCAGGTTGCGCTGCTGGCTGATCACCTCGCGCAGCTGGGCACAGGTGGCGCGCTCGATCTGCGGACGCTCCTGAAGCCAGGCCACGAGCACGCCCAGCAGCGCATGATGCTGCTCGTGACGGGCGCACGCCTCAAGCGCGATCCGCTGCGCGCGACGATCGTAGACCAGCACATGCAGCGGCGGCGCATCGCTGCTTGCCAGCTCGCGGATCGCGGCTTCCAGATCGCTGGCCCACGCGCGCAGCAGCAGCGTCTCGCTCGCAGCCGTCGGCGGCGCGTCGCTCATGCGCGTCACCATGCGCTCGCCCGCAGCGCCGAGCAGCAGCGCCGATGCAAGATACAGATCGCCCGTGACATCGTCGGCCTGGAAATCGAGGAAAAGCTGAAGCAGATCGGGATGGGCCGCCGGATCGGGCAGCGACGAGGCGTGGTAGTCGGGCAGCCGCGACGGCGCGCGCAGGGTTGGGTCGAGGCGGCGCAGCACGGCCCGCGACCGAGCGATCAAATGATCGAGGTGCGGCGCGATCACCGGGTCGCGCAGCAGCAGCGCGATCCGATCGGCGTGCTCCGGCGCGGGCTGCAATTTTCCGGCGGCGTCGGGCTGCTTGAGCGCCGCCAGCGCCCACAGATCGCGAATCTCGTGGGCGTAGAGCGCGCTGCGCACGGCGCGGCTAATGTCGGATACCAGCGCCAGATCGGCGCGCTCTGCGGCATGTGGCAGGCAGATCGAGCTAAACTTGCAGCCGTCGCACAGGGCATTGAGCGCAAAGGGCAGATCGCCGAGCGTGGCCTGTGCCGCGCGACTGAGCGCGCCATCCTCGCCGGCGATCAGATCCAGCACTAGCGTCTGGTACGGACCCAGCTCGAAGTGCAGCGCGGGATCGTGCAGCGTGGTGAAGCCGCCGGTCGGCGTGCGATGCACAATCGCGCCGACGATGCGGATCAGCGGCAGCTCCGCCCGGCGGCAGAGATCGGTCAGCAGCAGCGCGTACGTCGCAACCTGCACGCGATGCTCCAGGCGCTCCTCGCGGCTGGCCTTGACATCGGCGATCAGCACATGCAGCCGCCCGTGTTTGTCGCGGATCGCCTCGATCAGATCGGCCCGTCCCGCAGAGCGCCACGCGCCGATCTCGCCGTCGAGCGCGGCCTGCGCCAGAATCACCGGCTCGCGGCCAACCTGCCGCAGCGCATCGACCGTCGCGTCGGTATCGCCATCCGCCAGATCGACGACCTGATAGCGGGCGCGCAGCGTATCGACGACCTCGCGCTCGAACTGCGCTCCGGCCTGCCGCAGCAGCGGCGAGAGCGGACGCGGACGCGCGCCGTAGCGCTCGCGCATCTCGCGGGCTGTATCGGGATGGAGCGTAAAATAGAGGAAGCGCTGGCAGGCGTCGAGCCGGATAAACTGGCTGATGGCTGTCGGCGCAAGCTGATCGATCATGAGCGGGACCGTTCGTATCCTTGTGTGCGGGGATTGTAGAACGCGCGAGCGAGAAGGTCAAGCCCGATTCTGCGCCGTCGCTTGCAGATCTCTGCTACACTTGAGCTGTCGCGGTCGGATAAGGGTGGAGAGGGCCGTCGACCGTATGCCGCTGCGCGCATCGCCGCCGATGCGTGGAGCCGCTCCGCAGGAGAACGCATATGACACAGCCGCTTGAGTTCCGCTTTGCCCTCACCAAGGACGACTACCAGCGCGCCGCTCGCGTCTTCTATGTCCGGCAAAAGACCACGTGGATCTTTTTTGTGATCCTGGTGGTCTTTATGGCGGCAAACTGGATGGTATTCGATACACCATCGGGCCTTTTTTTTGTGATCTACACGCTACCGCTGCTGCTCTACCTTGTCTTTTTGTTCGTGGTCATGCCCTGGTGGCTGGGGCGAGCGGTCCAACGCCATGAGCGGCTGCGCGCCGATAGCACCTGGCACGTCACCGACGAGCGCATCGTCGTCAGCACCCCATTCGCCGAGTCGACCTTCGACTGGGGCATGTTTGGACGGGTGATCGAAACGCCGCACGCCTATCTGCTGGTCTACTCGTTCAACAAAAACATGTTCCAGATCGTGCCGAAGCGAGCGCTGGCAACGCCTGAGCAGGCCGCTGCCTTCGAGCGAATGCTGGCGCGGAAATTGACTGGTCTGCGGTCTGCGGCTGCGTAATGCGCCGACAGGCCGGGCGGAGCACAAAGCAACATCGGGGAACCGAGCGGCAGTTACACCTTGGGCGTGGTATCCCCGGTACTTCCCCGGCGTTTCTATGATCGCTGTATGGTTTGATCATGCACACGAGGAGATTGAGATGAATGCAGAAGAGCTACGCGCGCTGCAAGCGCCACTCAAACACCAGTACCGCGCCGAGCCGGAGCGCGCGCTGGTGACGCTCAAGGCGCACGGGCGGCTGGGCGAGGGCATTACCTGTCGCCTTGAGACAGGCCGCGCGCTGGTCGAGGCGGGCCTGCACCCGGCGACCGGCGGCAGCGGTCTGGCGGCTTGCTCCGGGGATATGCTGCTGGAGGCGCTGGTGGCGTGCGCGGGCGTGACGCTGCGCGCGGTGTCGACGGCGATCGGCGTCGAGGTGCGCGACGGCACGGTGACGGCAGAGGGCGACCTGGATTTTCGGGGCACCCTCGGCGTGGCGAAAGACGTGCCGGTCGGCCTCAAGAATATTCGGCTGCGCTTCGAGCTAGACACCGATGCCAGCCCGGAGCAGCTCGACTCGCTGCTGGCGCTGACCGAGCGCTACTGCGTGGTCTATCAAACGCTGCGCCAGCCGCCGGAGCTGTCGGCGTCGTACGTGGTGCGGGGCTGAGCAGGCGAGAACAAAGATCTCGATCTGAAGCTACCGCAGTTGAGCGCCGCATGATGCGCAGAATTGGGGATCACTCAGCTTTCCTAAATAGCGATTGCACTGTGGACAGCGCCAGACCATCAGATCGTAGGCTGCAATCGGCAGCATGAGCAGAACCATCAGGCACCGAGACGTATTGCGCGATTGACCGAGCATGTCGCCGCCAAGCACAATTGCGCCGACCATTGCCAAGGCAGCGGAGATCAGCAAGCCAGTTCCAGCGAATCTAAGGAGTTTGCGCTGCTGATACTTGTGCATAATCGCTGTTTGCTGCTCGTGCTGAGCCTGACGATACTGCGTCCAGGTGCGTACAATGATGACTACAATCACCCCAAGTGCAATCGGGAATAAGATGAGGAGTGTTCCCACGTAATCGCTCCTGCATGAACAGATGAATGCTGTAGTACACATACGATCAAGCGCGCATCGACGTTTCGGGATGCTGTTGAATCGGCTGTACCCGGAAATAGTATTCGGTGGTGAGGCTCGTGCAGAAGAGACGAAGCGAAACATTTGACGAGGTTGCTGAACTCTACGATCGCATCCGACCGAGCTACCCGGCGGAGCTGGTCGAAGCGATTATTGATGTCACGCAGCTACGGGTCACGGCGCGGATTCTAGAGATCGGCTGCGGCACCGGCCAGGCCACGCTGCCCTTTGCGCGGCGGGGCTACGAGATGCTCTGCCTTGAGCCGGGCCGTAATCTGGCGGCGGTCGCGGCGGAGAATCTGCGCGCGTATCCCAATGTGACGATCGAGAACGTTACCTTCGAGGACTGGCCGCTCCCGTCCCAGGCGTTCGATCTGGTGATCTCGGCGACAGCGTTTCACTGGCTGGCCGATGAGATCAAGTACGTCAAAACCGCCCAGGCGCTCGACGACACCGGCTGGATCGCGCTCTGCTGGAATATGACTCCCGACCACTGCGACACGCTCGATGAAGCTATGGACCTGGCGTATCGCACGCACGCGCCGAAGATCGGACGAGCGCCGGATCATCCGTCATTTGCGGCACAGGTGCAGGAGCGCGCCGACCAGATCGAGCGGAGCGGCTGCTTTCGCAATCTGGTCGTCCGGCAGTTTCCGTGGACGAAAACCTACAGCACGCGGCAGTACCTCGATCTGCTCGACACCTACTCCGATCATCGCACGCTGCCGGAGCCGCGCAAGCGCGCGCTGTTCGAGGCGATTGGCGAGATTCTGCACGGCCACGGCGGCCACATCGACAAGGCGTATGTTGCGGTGCTGTATCTGGCGCAGAAGCGTTGAGCCGACTCCTGTGCGTCGGTTTCATCACGGTATGCAACATCCGCGATCAAGATTTTGAGGAGCAACCCATGCTGATCCTGTTTGACGTGGACGACACGCTGATCTCGTCGTACATGGACACCCCGGATCGCAGTTACGACCACTGGCAGGTATTGCCGGGGCGCAGGCAGCGTATTGCGCAGCTCATGGCAGATGGGCACCAGCTCGGCATCGTCACTAACCAGGCGGGCGTGGCCTTCGGGCATGTCACCGAGGCGCAGGTTCACGCCAAGCTGTCGGCGGTCGCCGAGGCGCTCGATCTGCCAGCGACCACGCCGATCGCGGTCTGTTTCACGCATCCGCAGGCCAGGATGCCCGAATACCGCGATCGGGGAGATGAGACGTGTCGCAAGCCGAGCGGCGCGATGATCCGCGAGCTGATGGCGTGCTATCCTGCTGCGGCGGCTGAGGGCGTGCTCTACGTCGGCGATCGACCGGACGATCGCGAGGCGGCGCGTGATGCAGGCGCGACCTTTGTTCCGGCCACCGCCTTTTTCGGCGACGAGCGGCTGGCCTGAGCGGCTGCGCTACGGTCAGGCCGCTGATCTCCTGCCGCGCCATCCAAGCTAAGGAGCTGACTATGAGCGCTACCACGCCCACGTGGCGAACCAATCTCTACGCGATCGTGCCGCATCGGAGCGAGCCGCGTATCCTTCTTTTGCCGGGCGATGGGGGCTGGTCGCTGCCCTGCGCGCACATCGATCAGCGCATCTGGGCACCACAGGTCGATCGTGTCAGCCGGGCGCTGCGCGATACCCTGGGCATCGACTACGTTGTCCTGCGCTCCGTCTACGTCACCGTCGATCACGAGATGAAGCAGCAGATGGACGCGGTGTATGCGCTGGAGCAGCGCTTCTCGGCCTGGACACCGCCCGCAGGCGCGCGCTGGGTCGGGCTTGAGACGCTGAGCGATCTGCCGCTGGCGATGCCTGAGCAGCGCCGCGCGCTGCTCCCATATCTGCATGAGCAGGCGGGCGGCCCGATCTCTCCGCTGCGTCCGCCCTGGGCGCGTCCCGGCTGGTTTGCCGCCGCCGAGTCGTGGACCAGCGCGCAGCTTGAGCGATTGGGCTACGCGCTGGTCGCGCCGATCGAGCAGATCAAGAACTGGGGCATCTCGTGCATCTTGCGCGCTCGCACCACGGCGGGCGATGTGTACTTCAAAGTTGCCGCGCCGCTGCCGCTGTTTGCCAACGAGCCGCTGCTGATGGAATCGCTCGCCGCCGCCCACCCCGACTTTATCCCGGCACCGCTGGCGATCGAGCACGAGCAGCGCTGGATGCTGCTGGCGGATGTCGGGCCGGAGCTGCGCGACAATCGCGCTGAGGCGGATTGGACGACGGCGCTGCGGCTGTATGCGCGCATCCAGCGCTCGTTCGTCGGCGAGACAGAGGCGCTGCTGGCGATGGGCTGTCTCGACCGCAGCCTGGATCGATTGGCCGCACAGATCGACGAGGTGCTGGAAGATACGGCGGCGCTTGAGCGGCTGAGCGCCGCCGAGCTGACGCAGATCCGGTCGCTCGCGCCGCGTCTGCGCTCGATGTGCGGCGAGCTGGCGGGCTACGGCGTGCCGCAGACGCTGGTCCACGGCGATCTTCACGGCGGCAATATCGCGCTGCGCGACGAGCGCTACCTCTTCTTCGACTGGACCGACGGCTGTGTTGCGCATCCGTTTCTCGACGTGGTGACGATGATGGATGAGGTCGCGGCGTCGCTGGATGCGCAGGCATGTCTGCGCCTGCGCGACGCCTACCTATCGCTGTGGACGGGGTACGCGCCGCTGGAGGGCTTGCAGGCGGCGTGGACGATCGCCGCGCCGCTGGGCGCGCTGCATCAGGCCGTGAGCTACTACCATATCGTCAAGCAGCTAGAGCCGAGCGCGAAGCCGGAGCTAGCGTGGGGCGTGAGCTACTGGCTCCAGCAGATGTTGCGCTCGATGCCAGCCTGAGCGCGCAGCATATCGCGTATAATCTTGGACGAATCGACGAAGAGCTGCGGCGGCTGGCGCTGATGCCCCGCCGGGGCGCTGAGCAAACCAGCGCCAGGCAGCTATCAGGGAGGATTGAGTCATGACCACATCGGGCTTACAGGTCGAGAAGCTTGTCGAAGGGCAGGGCCGCGCGCCAAAGGCTGGCGAAGTTGTGGTAGTGCATTACACCGGCTGGCTGACCAACGGCAACAAATTCGATAGCTCGGTCGATCGCGGTCAGCCGTTTAGCTTTGTACTGGGGCGTGGACAGGTGATTCGCGGCTGGGATGAGGGCGTTGCACAGATGCGTATCGGCGACAAGGCGCGTCTGACGATTCCGCCGGAGCTGGGCTATGGCGCGCGCGGCGCTGGCGGCGTGATTCCGCCGAATGCCACGCTGATCTTCGAGGTCGAGCTGCTCGACGTGCAATCGTAGCGTCCGCGCGCACCATCGGCAGGACGCACAGCCTTGTAGGGGCGACCCGCCGCCCCTACAATGAATATCCACAAGGCGTTACGGGCCAGCGGTGTCGATCATACGGTCTTCTCGACCAGCTTCGCGCCATTGCCTCTGACCGATTGCCCGTCTCCACCGGCGATAGACGTATCCAAAAAGATGGCGGCGTGCTCGTAGCCGTACGCCATCATCTCCTGAATAAAGGTTGGCGAGTTGACGTAGGCCGCTCCGACTGGCAGATCGAGCGTCATCGGCATGCGCTTCACCGTGATCAGACGATATTTGTGGTCGTCGTTTCTGAGACGGCCTGCGCGGAGCCACTCGTTGACTTTTTCGATATGGTACAGCTCGTGCTCCACCAGGCTGTTCTGCCATAGCTCATCTTTGCGATCTTTGCGATCGGCGGGCGTGCGTGGTACCTCGCGGCGCTCCTTCGGGAAGACCTCGACATACCACAGCTCGTCGATGCCGTAGTCGAGCAGCGGGGTGATCGGCGGATTCGTGCCCCAGGCACCATCGCAGTAGGTTCCTTTGTTTGGCCCTGCCGCGATAGTGGTGATGCCGTTGATCTCGTCGAGCGATCCCGACGACAGAATCGCTTCGAGGCAAAAATCGCGCTCGGTAAAGACCTTGATCGTGCCGTGCAGCACGTCGGCGGCGCCGAGCGCCAGGCCAGGCACGCGCGCCGCCTGATCTCTGATCGCGATCAGCTCGTCCACGGGAATATATCTAAGTATCCAGTCTTTCAGCAGGTAGCGCATGAACGGCACGAGCATGTTGTCGGCGTAGTAGCGATAGACCGGATTCATGCGGCCCAGCGAGTCGACCAGCTGCGACAGCTGCGCCACGCCTGGATCGGGGATCACACCCAGCGCGAAGTGCATCCATTGTTTCTCCAGCGTTTGCGGCGCGTCCTCGATGGTGTCTTTGAGCAGGTGGCCCCAGCAGACCGTGGCTACGAGCGCTCCGGCGGATGTGCCTGAGAGCACCGCGACATCGTAGGTGCGAAACGCTCCCCGCTCCACGAGATAGCGCACGACGCCCGCGCCGATGGCACCGGCAGGAAAGCCGCCGCCTTGAAAAGCGATCCCAACGCGCGGTTTATGCTTCATCGTGATACCTCCTTTATCGCCCTGTGCAGATTGTGCGTTGCGGCCCTCACCCCCAACCCTCCGGCCTCGCGGCCCTGGTGCGTGGTTCTCCGTCTGTTCTCTTGCTCTTTCGTCCCAATGCGCTTCTTCTACTCTAGCCCATCGGCCAGCGCACAGCGGCAAGATCCCATGACTTGTCGTGAAGACCTGGCAACCGGTCGTACCGGATAAGCGGGCGTAAACCAGCCCTACCGCAGCACAGCGGTAGGGCGGTAAATTGATGCGCGAGTCGGGACGTGGCTACTACTCGACGGGACTCCACTCCAGCTTCGACAGTTGAGGAAGGACCGCGCTCTTGAGCGTGGCCGCGTCCGGCCCGGAGACATGCACCAGCAGATCGTCAACCTCGAACACGAGCGCGGTCATTGTTTCGGCCTCAAGCAGCCAGACTGTGCGCTGCTCGCCCGCGATCGATGCCGATAGCGCCTCGCTCGACTTCCAGGTGAGCGTCTGACCGCTCGAAAACGCGACCTGATGGCGCAGCATGTGCCGGAGTAAGGCGCTGGAGCCCTGACGCACAATGACCGCCCGGTCGACCGACGACCAGCGGTAGGTGGTAGCCCGGATCAGCTCAGTGGTATCCAGCCGCGCGAAGGTCGAGTAGAGCGCCTCCTGCACTCTGGTGGCGCGATCGGCTGCTGTGTACACGGCAGGATTGAGCGGATTATCCTGTGTTACCTGCATGTCGTCGCTGCCGGGCCAGACCAGCGTGCGATCCGGCGGCGTGAGGTCGAGCGAGCCTTTCAGCAAGAGCGCCGGGCGGTCTTCCTCGATACTGAACGTGAACGTGTCGTCGGGCTGTGGCGGCAGGGCAAGATCGTCGGGCGGCGCTTCACGCCGCTCCATGCTCCTGATCGTCACGGCGATGATCTCGGTTTCCTGGCCCTGCTCGCCGAGGTGGACGATCGCCGCGCGACTGGGAAGATGCGTGGCGCGATCGAGCCAGAGCCGCTGGATGAAGCGCTGGGGTGAAAGATCGTTGCTCCAGGCCGTAGCGATGGGCGAGCCTGAGAACGTCTGGATGTACGCCTCACCATCGCTCACGATTCGCTCGATCGGCTGCTCCAGTAGGAGCGTGTCCTCGCGCTCCACCACCGTCGTCTGCCCGTTGTTGGCAAGGAACAGCAGCAGCAGGTGCTCGCCCGGCGATTGTGCGAATGGGCGCCAGCCTCGGAACGCGCTCAGTTGACCGCGCCAGGCGGTGCCGCTATTCATGAAGTAGACGGCGTACTCATCGCTATCGCTGACCTGCGCGTACAGCACGCTGCCGTCTCGCGCCTGAAGGACATCGCGAAACTGCGCGACCTCCGCGCCGGAGTACACGAGCCACTGCTCCTGAAAGGTGGTGTCGGGCGCTACAAGATCCAGCGGCAGGTGATAGGGATCATTCCATGCAGGTCGCCCCAGGTCAACCGACATGCTGCGCTCGGCGATGCTGTGCAATGTCTGGCCCTTGAGCTGCTCGATGGCGAGCAGCGATTGCTCTAGCACTCCCTGCGTCTCCGCCGAGAGCGGCTGCGGCTCAAGAAACAGCTTGTTGAGATCCCGCCAGGTCTGTCCACTGATCGGCTTGAGCGAGTCGATCATCGCCAGCAGTTCGTCGCGGGTCCAGCCACGCGCCGCGATCGTCACCGCCGGCACGCAGAAGCCGCTTCTGGAATCGGCAAAATGTCGGCACGCGCTGCCGCTCCAGAGTCCCGATCGCTCGTCGAGGACGACGCGCCAGCGACCGTGCTGGATGGCGTTGGTATGGCTTGCGTCGCGGGGCTCGCTGCGCAGCGTGAGCCAGCGATTCGGCCCGATGAAAACCGCAGTTACGTCCTGGTTGAAGGAGTCTGCAGTGATGTCCGATCGGCTGAGGAGCACCGCGCGGGTAATGCCTGCGGGCGTAGGCGCGGGCAGATGCCACTGCTGCCATCTCGGCCACTCGCTGCCGACGAAGGTGCGCAGCCCGACGACATGCTCAGGGTCCAGCGCCGGGCAGGTTGGATCGAGCAGCGCTGTGCGCTCGCTCGTCGCTCGCGGCCACGCTGGCGGCGCGTTCGATATGCCCGTGAGCGTGGCTTGATCGAGTTGCAGCCGCCAGAGATCGCGGGCATCGGCCTGCGCTCCCGCTTCGGCAATCTCTCGTACCGCGTGCAGCTTTTTGGTCGCGGGATCGATCCACAGCAGCAGCTTGCGCTCAGGCGTGCTGCGCCGGTCGGTGTAGCCCAGCACCAGCAGCAGCGTCTTGTTCTCGACGCGCGTCCCAAACGATCGCAGATCGGGCGCTGCGAGCGCCTCTTGCAGGGCCAGATAGCCCTGCCCATACGCGCCACGTATCAGACGCGCATCGCGGACGGTAGTCTGCTGCTCTCCGGGCACGTCAAAGGTCCGCGCCCTCCGATCCAGCGCCCCGCTCTCGACAGCCCAGTCGCACGAGCTGAAGGCAGGCTCGGCGGCGTATTGCAGCCTGTTGGTGCCGTTGCCGATCTGCCACTCGACCAGCGTGGTTTTGTTGCGAACCTCGATCCGATGCTGGGGCGTGTCGGCTGCCAGCCACACGTCGATGGTCAGCGGCGTGCGCTGCATCCGTGGATCAGTGGCGATCACCTGACGATGCAGCGTGCCCGAAACGGGTGTGGTCGTCCAGGCGTCCAGCGTTTCCTGAATCAGCTCTCTGCTGGTCAGCGCCGCCGCCGTCGACTCGCCGCTGCCCTGCTGCCAGGGCTTGATCATCCACAGCATGCTGAGGACGATTGCCAGCGCTCCGATCCATGCGGCGCGCTGCCGCCACCAGTTTCCGGCGATCTCATCGCGCGGCTCAAGCAGCCGCTCCTCGATCGTCTCAAGGCATGCCTGCGGCAGGTGCTGCCGCCCGACAGCCTCACGCAGCGTGTGGCGCAGGCTATCGATCGCTGCCTGCCAATCTCCTGTCAGCGCCGCGTCGTAGGTGCCGCTCGGCTGTGTGGCTGCCGCGAGGCCAAGCCTCCGCCTGAGCCAGCCTGCGAGCGCCGCTTGCGCCGTCGGCTCGGCAGAGGCCGGATCGTCCGCCTCAAGCAGCGGCGTGATCGCGGTCGTCAGCCGCGACAGCAGCGCATCGGCTGTCAGCCCGCTGATCGCCATCAGACGCGGGCCGTCGATGTCGCGGAGCAGCCATAGGCCAAGTAGCCCCCGGTCGAGCGGCGCGATCCGATCCAGTGAGCGAGGCAGCGCGCGGCGGCTGAAGAGGCGGCGACGACCTGGACGAGCGCGGAGCAGCGCTGTATAAATCGCCGCCTCGGTATCGTCGCTGGGTGTGGCGAAGCTCTCCGTGAATGCCTGGATCGTTGCGCGCTCGGCGGCGGCTCGGTCGTTCGTCAGCAGCAGGGCGAGCCTATACAGCGTATCGCCCCACCGCGTCAACGCAGCACGCCAGGGATGAGTCGTCACGTTTCCTCCTGCTGCTGGGGGTGGCTGATCACGAGGCGGCAGCTTCGGGTTCGGCGGAGCGTGTGCGCTGCCCGCGATCAAGGTTGTTGCTTAAGTATACCCTGGTTCGCACGGATTGGTTCTGTTGAGAACGAGAGAACAAAGAATGAAGGGCGAGAAATGAACGAAGAATAAGCGATTTTATTACTTGACAGTAACGCGCTGGGTTGGTATGATCACTCAAGCAGTCAAGAGGTCTGACCATTTTGGACCGTGGGAGCTTGGTCTCCCCTTGACTGATTTTTTGTTGCGAGACATCAATGTACCTTCTCTACTCAGA
>DASUTC010000298.1 GCA_036374795.1 Herpetosiphonaceae bacterium | reverse complement strand
ATCGATCGAGATGCGCACGCCGAGGGCCTTGATCCGGCGCAACGTCTCGAGGTTGGCTTCGGTATCCTGCATCAGCACGCGCTCGGTGATCTCCAGCTCGAGGTATGCCGCGGCCAGGCCGCTGCGCCCCAGGATGTCAGCGACGAGGTCGGGAAGGTCGGGCTGGCGGAATTGCACCGGGGACATGTTGACCGACATGCGCAGCGTCGGCGCCCCCGACTGCTGCCAGCGCACGGCCTGAGCGCATGCCTGCTCGAGCACCCAGGCGCCGATCGGCACGATCAGACCGCTGTCCTCGGCCAGAGGTATGAAGCGATCCGGGCTGATGCTTCCGCGCTCCGGATGTATCCAGCGCAGCAGCGCCTCGACGCCGACCATGCGCCGGCTCGCGATGTCGATCTGCGGTTGGTAATGAATTTCGAACTGATCGCGCGCGAGAGCGTGGGCGAGGTCGTTCTCCAGCGCCCGGCGTTCCCGTAGCTCGGTGTTCAACGCATCGTCGTAGAAGCGAAACGCGTCCGTGCAGTCGCTCTTGGCACGAATGCGCGCCAGGCGGGCATGCTCGAACAGCGCCTCCGCCCCCTCACCATCAGCCGGGCAAATGGCGATGCCGATCCGGGCGCCGACCTTGGTCAGATGCCCGTGAAGATCGAACGGCTCTTCGAACGATCTGAGCAGACGCTCGCACAGCGCAGCCGCGCTCGCTGCGCGTTCGATATCACATTGAATCACCGCGAACTCGTCCGCGCCGATCCGGGCGAGCGTGTCCGTATCGCGCAAGGTGGCCAGCAAGCGCGCGCCGGCGTGACGCAGCAGCAGGTCGCCCGCGGCGCAGCCAAGCCGCGCGTTGATCGCCTTAAAGTCGATCAGATCCAGCATCAGGACCGCGGTGCAGCGATCACCCTGCCGCCTGCCCTTGAGGATGCTGTGGAGACGGGTATACAAAGCGTGCCGATTCGGCAGTCCGGTCAATGCGTCGTAGTGCGCCATCTCCTCCGGCTGCTCCGGGATC
>DASUTC010000297.1 GCA_036374795.1 Herpetosiphonaceae bacterium | reverse complement strand
CAGCACATCGATCAGATCGTTGGCGATACTATAAACGCCGAGCGTGGCAAAGACCAAAATGCTGGCATAGAGCACAGGCCGGGGAATCGCCAGGATTTTGATCCAGATGCGGATCAGTGGCAGGTTCAAGATCAGCAGCATGACGTTGCCAACGTACAGGCTGGCGATCAGCGCCCAGACGAGATCCGGCGCGTTGGTGAACAGCAGCGGGCCGGGCTGCAAGTTATAGATCTGGAAGGCGACCAGCAAGATCGCGGCGGTGGCCGACGTGGGAATGCCAAGCGTCAAGAGCGGCACCAGCACGCCGGAAAACGCCGCGTTGTTCGCAGCTTCCGGCCCGGCCACCCCTTCGATCGCGCCGCGCCCCCACTCGGTCTTGCGCTTAGAAAGCCGTTTCTCCAGGCTATAGCTTAGAAATGTCGGAATTTCAGCGCCACCCGCCGGGAGCGCGCCCAGGGGAAAGCCGATCAGCGTGCCACGCAGCCAGGGACGCCACGAGCGCCGCCACTCATCGCGTGTCATCCAGATACCGCCCTGGATCGGTATAATCTCTTCACGGTCATGGCGCAGCCGGGAAGCAACGTACAGCGCTTCGCCCACGGCAAACAGCCCGACCGCCACGACGACGATGTCGATACCGTCGAGCAGTTGGGGAAGGCCAAACGTGAAGCGAGTCTGGCCGCTCAGCACGTCGATGCCGATCAGACCCATAAACAAGCCGATGAACAGGCTAATCAGGCCACGCAGCAGCGAGCGCCCGACCAGCGCCGTCACGCTGACAAAGGCCAGCACCGTGAGCGCGAAATAATCGGCAGGCTGAAAGATCAGCGCCAGATCCGCAACCAGCGGCGCGACAAAGGTGATCAGCAGCGTCGAGATCGTACCCGCAACAAACGAGCCGATCGCCGCAGTCGCCAGCGCGGCCCCGCCCCGTCCACCTTTCGCCATCTGAAAGCCCTCCAGCGTCGTCGCCACCGAGGCCGACTCACCGGGTGTGTTCAGCAGGATCGAGGTCGTCGAGCCGCCATACATGCCGCCGTAGTAGATTCCGGCAAACATAATGAACGCGCCGGTCGGATCGAAGTTGTACGTCAGCGGCAGCAGCAGCGCCACGGTAAGCGCCGGACCAATGCCCGGCAGCACGCCGACCAGCGTTCCCAGCGTCACACCAATCGCCGCGAGGAGGAGATTGGTTGGACTGAGCGCCGTGGCGAATCCGGTGAGCAGGTTGCCGAGCACGTCCATGATCGCCTCTTGCAGCTACATAAACTGACCGAGCACGCCCGCCGGGAGGCGCACGCCAAGCACGCGCGTAAAGCCGAAGTAGATGATCACGCCAAGCATGATCCCGATCAGCACATCGCGCAGCAGGTGAGTGCTGCCAAGCATGCGCGCAACGACCGGCACAAACAGCGCGGTCGCCAGAATATAGCCAAGGGGACCAAGCCCAAAGGCATACACCACCAGCGCCAGCGCGATCAACCCAACGCTGGGCCAGTGCGTCGCGGCTTCCTCAGACGCCGCCTGCTGCATCAGATCCAGATCCGGCAGCGCGGTCGTGCGCAGCAGAAAGATCGCGCTGAGCAGGAGCAGGCCGAGCGCGACGATCACCGGAAAAAAGCGCGGGCCGATCGCGCTATAGCCGCCGCCCTGCCGGATCTGGAATGTTTGGACGAGGATCACCAGACCAATCGCCAGCAGCGCAAGGGCGACAAGACGCGGCCCAAGCCAGCTCCGGCCCGCGCCACCGCGATCGTCGGCGCTCATTGCACCAGCCCGATCTCTTTCAGCACCCCTTCGACGCGGGTGCGCTCGTCCGCCAGATAGGACGCGAACTCATCGCCGGTCTTGAAAAAGTCGGTCCAGCCGTTCTTCTCCAAGGCCTGCTTCCATTCATCGGTGCCGTGCATCTGCTCCAGCGCCCCGATCACCGCCGCACGCTGATCTGCTGAAAGATCGGGTGCCCCGAAGACGGCGCGCCAGTTTTCAAGCGACACGTCGATTCCGGCCTCTTTGATCGTCGGCGCGTCGACACCCTCGACCTTTTGCTCGCCCGACACCGCAAGGAAGCGGAGCTTGCCCGCTGCGGCCTGCTCGCGGAACTCGGACACGCTCGACACGCCCGCCGTCACCGCGCCGGAAAGGATCGCCGCCAGCGCCTCGCCGCCGCCGGAGTGAGCAACATAGTTAATCTGAGAAGGATCGACACCGGCAGCTTTGGCGAGCAGGCCCACCAGGATGTGGTCGGTGCCGCCAGCCGAGCCGCCGCCCCAGCTTATGCTTGCAGGATTCGCTTTGAAGTCTGCAATCAGATCTTCAAGCTTCTGATACTTCGAGCCGCTGGCGACAACAATCGCCTCCGCCTCGGATGTGAGCGATGCGAGCGGCGTCACCTGATCCAGCGTCACGGGCGATTTGTTGGTTTGGATCGCCCCGACCATCACCAGACCGCCGACCATCAGCTGATGCGGATCGCCTTTGTGCTCGTTCACAAACTGTGCCAGCCCTACGGTGCCGCCAGCGCCGGGAACATTGTACACCTGCGTATTCTGCCCCGTGCTCTTTTGCAGCGCGCTCTGCATCGCGCGCGCCGTCTGATCCCAGCCGCCGCCAGGCGAGGCAGGTGCCAGAATGTTGAGCGCTTCTGTTGGAAAATCGGCATTCGTCGATTCGCCGCCTGCCGCGACGCTCGCAGCCGCGCTTGGACTCGCCGCCTCGCCGCCCGCAGCGCTTGGGCTGGCCGACGTTCCAGCGCCACCATCAGTGGTATTGCCGCACGCTACGATCACTGGCAACAGCAAGATCAATAGGCCCAGCACACGCAGCAATCTGCCCATAGAGCGGTTCCTTTCGATCGTAACGATCACGTCGTATAGCAACATGGTTGCTACAGTGCTCGATGATCCGAGCTCGCCCACGATCGCGGCGAGTGTATCAGCGTTGACCAACAAACTGTTTCTAGCGTAGCAAATTCCGCTCCACGATGATCGGGCTTGAGGCGGAGCTCCAGCGCTCACGAGGCCGGATTGCCATGATGCGGCAGGCGGCGCGCGGCCTTGTAGGGAAAGACCTCGATCAACTCGCCGCGCCGATGCTTCTCTTGCAGCTCCGTCCAGAAGCGCACCGCGAAGATCTCGCTGTGCGTCTCGGTAAATACCCGCTTGTACGGCTGCGGCAGCCCGATAAAGGTCTGAATCTCCTCAGGAAAAATATCGTCCTCTGCGGCGAAAAACCAAGGCTCGCCATCCAGATCGCGATCGTCATCCGCGACCGGCACCGCCCTGAAGTGGCACTGTTCGAGCAGCCGCAGATCGTCGTAGTCGTAGAAGACCACGCGACCATGGCGGGTCACACCGAAGTTTTTCAGCAGCGTGTCGCCGGGAAAGATGCCAGCCGCGCCCAGATCCTTGATCGCCTGTCCTAGATCGACGACCACATCATGCGCCGCCTCGCCCTCCGCGCGCCTGAGATACATATCGAGCGGCACGAGCTTGCGCTCGGTGTACAGGTGCTTGATGATAATATCGTCGCCGACCAGCGTCACGCTCTGCGCGGCAGCCGTGAGCAGCTCGTCGAGCAGCGCGGCATCGAAGCGTCCTCGGTGAAAGCGCAGATACTCGAACTCCTGAGCATCCACCAGGCGGCCAACCCGATCGTGCTTGAAGACCAGCTCGTACTTCTGCTTGACCTGCTCGCGCGTCGCAGTTTTGGGATAGTCGAACGCATCCTTGATCACCTTGAAGACCACATCGTAGCCCGGCATGGCGAAGACGATCATCACCATGCCTCGCACGCCGGGCGTGTGCGCGAAGGCGTCGTCGGTGCGATCGAGGTAGCCCAGCAGATCGCGGTACAGCTCGGTCTTGCCGTGCTTGTTGTAGCCCAGCGCGGTGTACAGCTCGGCAATCTGCTTGCGGGGCATGATCGAGCGCAGAAACGCGATGACCGCGTACGGATGATCGACGACGGCGTGAAAGTAGGAGTGGGCGAAGCTGAAGATAATGCTGGCCTCGTCCTCAGTCAGCAGCGCCGCATCCACCGCGATGCCGGGGGCGGTATGTTGCAGCGGCAGCACCAGCGGCAGCACCCGCCTCCCTAGGTGGATTCTGCCGATCACATAGGCTCCCGCGCCGCGATAAAAGACCGGCTTGAGCATATCGATCTGCTCGATCGGCGAGCCGTCGGCGACGGCGCGCACCTCAGCCGCGATCATCTCGGCCACCAGCCGGGCGTCGCGCTCGATGTCCTGGTAGGCCACGCCAAAGGGCTGATCCAGCAGGATCGCGCGGGTCAGATCCGTAAGGCTGCCGCCGTCCGATCCGTACGTGGTGTAGACAAGTTCGGGATTGGGAAACGCCAGCACGTCGAGCATCGGGCCGACGAACTCAATATCTGGATTGACGCCGACGGTGACAAAGATCTTGCGCGTGACCGAGTTGAAAAAGGTTTCGGCCAGCTCGACATCGGGCCGCCCCTCAAGCTGCTGCGCGTAGACCTGTTTCATCGCGATCCAGACCGCCTGATCGGTGGTCAGGCCCGCCAGCACCTCGTTCAGCTCGGCGATCACCGCCTTGACCACACGCGCGTACAGATCGAGCCGCTCGGCGGCGTCTTGCCGGGAGCGCTGCCAGTCGCGCTGCTCGAAGCGAGCCTGCGCGCGCGACGAGATGCGCTTGAACTCGGAGTGATAAGCGTCGAAGGCGCGCATGACCAGCGAGGCGGCGTAGGTTGCCTGTTTCTGGCTTGTAAGAGCATCGGTCATGGTCGAATCTCCCGTACAGCAGCGCGATCTGCTTGATCACGCAAGCAAGGCAAGGTACGTTCTTACGATCCAGCGTATTATAAACGGGCACAGCTTGACTATCGCAGGGCTGCATGGTCGCGTTTTACCTGCTTGACATCGCACATCAAATGCGCGATAACTCTCTTGAGGTGAATATATGAATCGCGAGCAGATCTGGCGTGAATTTGATACGCTTCCACCGCAGGCCCAGCAACAGGTAGCCGACTTTATCGCCTTTTTGCACAGCCGCACAAGTCAGGCCACCCCAGCGACTCCAAGCGCATCCTCAGATTTTGCCAATGAGCCGTTCGTCGGAATGTGGCAGGATCGTGAAGATATGAGCGATAGTAACATATGGGTGAGACAGGTCCGTACACGCGAGTGGACACAAGGCGATGACTAAATTGGTCATTGTCGATACTGATGTGCTGATCGACGTTGGCCGTGGCATCCAAGACGCTACCGTGAGCTTACACAATGTCGCGCAGCAGGCGGCGCTTGCCGTCAGCGTTGTTACACAGATGGAGCTATTCGTTGGCTGTCGTAATAGCGCTGAGCTTCGACATATTGACCGATTCCTCACACGGTTTCAGATTATCCTCGTGAGCGAGCAAATATCAGGTGCTGCCGTGGATCTGCTGCGGCAGTACCGATTGAGTCATGGGCTACTTATTGCCGACTCGTTGATTGCAGGCACGGCACTGGTTTTGAACGAGTCGTTGTTGACGAAAAACCAGCGCGACTACCGCTTTATTAGAGGGTTGAACTTACTGGCATACCCGTATCCCTGACAACCTATGCTGAACAGATTGTAAGGCCCTTGGAGTCGTGATCAGCAGCCCACAAGGATGTGTCTTTACGCTCGTCGTCTTATGTTCGTGCAAATCTATCGTGTTTCTCACATGAGATTGTGGCGCTCGCCTTCACAATGGGTATAAGGGTGCTCGATCTAGCAGACCCTTTGGAGACTCGTCTGTGACAACCTCGTATGATGTGATCGTCCTGGGGCTGGGCGGCATGGGCAGCGCGGCAGCCTACCACCTGGCCGCGCGCGGCCTGCGCGTCCTGGGCCTTGAGCAGTTCACGCCGGGCCACAACCTTGGCTCGTCGCACGGCGGCACGCGGATCATCCGCGAAGCTTACTTTGAAGATCCGGCCTATGTGCCGCTGGTCCAGCACGCCTACACGCTCTGGCAGCGGCTAGAGCAGGCAACCGGGCAGCAGCTTCTTCAGATCACCGGCGGCCTCGTGATCGGACAGCCCGACTCGGAGCTAGTCACGGGAGCGCTGGCGAGCGCGCGGCTGCACGATCTGCCGCACACGATCCTGAGCACCCAGGATCTACGGGAGCGCTACCCGATGTTTGCGTTCGCGCCTCACGAAATAGGCGTGTACGAGCCGCGCGCGGGCTTTCTGCGCCCTGAGGCGTGCGTGCTGGCGCATCTTGAGGTCGCCGCTCGCAGCGGCGCGGAGCTGCACTTCGAGGAGCGCGTGATCGGCTGGGAGGCTAGCGACGAGCGGGTTGAGGTGGAGACGGAGCGCGGACGCTACAGCGCGGGGCGGCTGGTGATCACGGCGGGGCCGTGGGCCGGAGAGCTGATCCGCGAGCTAGCGCCGCAGCTTCGGGTAGAGCGCGTGCCCGTCTTCTGGTTCGATCCGCAGCACATGGCGGCGGCCTTCGCGCCGCAGCGCTGCCCGATCTACATCTGGCAGCGCGAGGACGTGGGCTTTTTCTACGGCTTCCCGCTGATCGATGGCCGGGTCAAAGTCGCGCGGCACTACGCGGGCGGCACCACGACGGCTGCGACGATCGATCGGACGGTCCACCAGGAGGAGATCGACGAGCTGCGCGAGATCCTGACGGGCTTCATCCCCGGCCTGTCGAGCGAGCCGGTACACACGAGCGTCTGCATGTACACCAACTCGCCGGATCTGCACTTTATCATCGATCGCCATCCCGCGCACGCGAACGTCGTCGTCGCCGCCGGATTTTCGGGACACGGCTTTAAGTTCAGCCCGGTGATCGGCGAGATGCTGGCTACGATGACGCTCGACGCGGCGGCAGCGCCGCTCGATCTGTTCCGCTGGAGCAGACTGAGCGTGTGACGCGCTGCTACCTTTTCCTACTCAGGAACCGGCTCGGCGGTCACATGCTGCGCGGCCAGCGCCGCCAGCACCCGCTCAGGCGTCATCGGCTGCTGCGTGACCCACACGCCGGTCGCATCGTAGATCGCGCTGGCGATGGCCGGAGCGAGCGGCACCAGCGGCATCTCGGCCATGCCCCGCGCGCCAAACGGCCCGTTGGGATCGGCCAATTCCAGCACCACCGGCACGATCTCCGTGGGCATGTCCAGCGCCGTCGGCAGCAGATAGGTGCTGAAGTGCGGCGTGAGAATATGGCCGTCGCGCACCTGGAAATGCTCTAGCAGCGCGTAGCCGAGCGCCTGCGCGACACAGCCTTCGATCTGGCCCTCCACCTGCTGGCGATTGATCGCCCTGCCGACATCGTGGACGCTGATCACCTTGTGTACCTGGACCTGCCCGGTCAGCGTGTTCACCTCGACCTCGACCGCCTGCGCAGCGTAGCCGTAGGCATAGTTGGGACGGCCCGCCGTCGTCACTGGATCGAGCGGCGTGGTGGTGGGAGCGCGAAACTGGATCGTCGCGCAGGCCGGACGCTCCTCGTCGGCCCACTGTGCCAGCGCAGCGACCGCCGCGTCATGCACGGCGCGTCCGGCCATGTAGGTCAGGCGCGAGGCCGAGGCGCTGCCCGCGTTCGGCGTCTCGCTGCTGTCGTCGCAGATCATCGTGATCTTCTCGATGGGCAGGCCGATCGTCTCGCCGACGATCTGGCGCAGGATCAGGTGGACGCCCTGCCCGACATCGGCGGCTCCGACGCGCACATGCGCGTGCTCGATCTCCGCCCCGCCGACCAGCTCGACCGTCGCCGTGGCCTGCTCAGGGTAGCCGAACGAGTAGCCGATATTCTTGATGCCGCATGCGATCCCAATTCCGCGCCGACAGTGCTCTGAGGCCGGAGGAACAACGGAACCAGGGATCAAGGGATCAAGGGAGTTCAGCCCTGGTTCCTTTGTTCTTTTGTTCCTTGGTTCTTTGTTCATCTCCTCCACACAGCGCTCCAGCACCGGCAGCGCGCTCACGCCCGGCGGTAGCGGCTGCTGCGTCGGCTCGATGCTGCCCTCGCGGTAGATATTGCGGCGGCGCATCTCGATCGGATCGATGCCAAGGGCATGGGCCAGCCGCGTCACCATGATCTCGCTTGAGAACTGCGCCTGGGGCGCGCCAAAGCCGCGAAACGCGCCGCTTGGAATATTGTTGGTATAGACCGCGTAGCCGTCGACGGCGATATTGGGCACCTCGTAGCAGCCAGTGGCGAGCAGCGACGCGATCTTCACCACCTCCTGGCTCGTCGAGGCGTACGCGCCGCCATCGGCGATTACCTCGGCCTCCACGGCGGTAATCCGTCCGTCGCGCATCGCGCCCCAGCGGCAGCGGATCGTGATCGGATGGCGCTTGTGATGGCCGATCATCGACTCCTCGCGGCTCCAGACGAGCGCCACGGGACGGCGCAGCTTCCACGCGGCCAGCGCCAGCACATGCTGGATCGACAGATCTTCGCGCCCGCCGAACGCCCCGCCGATCGCGGCGTAGCGCACGATCACCTGCTCCTCCGGCAGTTGCAGCATCGCCGCGATCTGCCGCCGGTCCTCGTGGAGCCATTGGCCCGCCGTCTCGACCACCACCCGGCCCTGCTCGTCGATCCAGGCAACACCCGCCTCAGGCTGGAGAAAAGCGTGCTCCTGCCAGGACGTGCTAAACTCGCCGTCGAGCACGACATCCACCTCCGCCAGCGCCCGCGCCGCGTCGCCTTTGCGGATCGGCACGTGGTAGAGCAGATTCGTGCCGCGCCCGGCATGAACCAGCGGCGCGTCCGCCTCCAGCGCCGCACGCGGATCGGCGACCACCGGCAGATCCTCGTAGGCCACCGAAACCAGCTTCGCGCCTGCCGCAGCGGCAGCCGCCGTCTCCGCCACCACCAGCGCCACCTTATCGCCCTCGAAGCGCACGACATCGCCGCAGAGCACCGGCTGATCGGCGTCGATCAGCCCGAACGCATTAAACGGCACGTCCGCAGCGGTGAGCACCGCGACCACACCCGTCTGGGCCAGAGCTGCGCTCGGATCGATCGACACGATGCGCGCGTGTGGGCGGTGGGCGAATACCACCTTGAGATGCAGCATATCGGGCCGCACCAGATCGCCGGGATAGCGCGCTGCTCCGGTGACTTTATTGAGCGCGTCGGGACGCGGCAGCGACGCGCCGATCTGTGTAGTCATAGGAATCTCCTGAGGATCAGCCGCGACCAGCCGATCCGCACCTGAAAACAAAGGGCTTTATGCGTCCGGCAGCGCGACCTGATCCGCGTGAGCGGCAGCCTGAACCGCGTCGAGAATTTTGCGGTAGCCGGTGCAGCGGCAGATGTTGCCACTCAGCGCCACCTGCGTCTGCTCGCGATCGGGCGTGGGATGCTCTTGCAGCAGCTTCGCGCCAGCCATGATCATGCCGGGAATGCAGTAGCCGCACTGGACCGCTCCGTGCTCGATGAACGCCGCCTGAAGCGGATGCAGCCGCTCGCCGTCTGCCAGCCCCTCGATCGTCGTGATCGTCGCGTTGTGCGCCTGGGGCGCTGGCACCAGACAGGCCATCACCGCCTGCCCGTTCAGCCAGACGGTACACGCGCCGCACTCGCCCTCGGCGCAGCCCTCTTTGGTGCCGGTCAGCCCGGCATCCTCGCGCAGCGCATTGAGCAGCGTTTTATGGTGGGCGTTTGCCAGCCGGTAGGGCTGCCCGTTGATCGTCGTGGCGATCGTGCCCTCGAACGGCGAGTGCTGCGGCTCGACCACATCGGCTTCGAGCAGCACCGGCTGCGCCGGGAGCGCTGGAGATTGCTCGGACATGCTCAAGTGCCGCAGCGCATCCGCCACCAGCGCCGCCAGCGTCGCACGCCGGTAAGCCGCCGAGCCGCGCAGATCATCGATCGGCGCGACATCGCCGCACGCCAGCCGCCCCGCTTCTTCGCAGACCGCCCGGTCGAGCGTCTTGCCGCGCAGATAGGCTTCCGCCGTGGGCGCGTACACCACCGTCGGCGCGACACAGCCAAGCGTAATCCGCGCGTCGCTCACCTGGTGGCCGTCGAAGGTCAGCATCAGGGCGATATTGATCACCGAGATCGCCTGTGCCCGGCGCAGCCCCAGCTTGAGAAACAGCCCGCGCTGGCGATCGGTCATCGCCGGAAAGCGAATCTCGCGCACCAGCTCGTCGGGCCGCAGCACCGTGCGTCGCACGCCCAGATAGAACTCGCGCAGCGGCACCACGCGCTCGCCCGCCGTGCTCGCCAGCACAACCTCCGCATCCAGCGCCAGCAGCGGCGTGATCGTATCGTTGGCGGGCGAGGCCGTCACCAGATTTCCGGCGATCGTCGCGCGGGTGCGAATCTGTGGCGCTCCCACCTCGGCGCAGGCCTGCACCAGCGTCAGCGCGTGACGCGCGCAATCCTGCGAGGCCAGCACGTCGTTGTGCGTGGCAAGCCCGCCGATGCAGATCGTGCCGTCGATCTGCCGGACATACTTGAGATCGCGTAGCATACTTATGTCAATTAGAGTAGTCGTCGGGCGCACGCCGCGCTGAAGCTCGACCAGCACATCGGTGCCACCGGCGACGAGCCGCGCCTGCCCGGCGTGCTCCTGAAGCAGGCGCAGTGTCTCAGTCAGCGTCGCAGGTTGAAGATAGGTTTGCCACATCACACTCGCTCCTCTTCGATCATCGCCTGGCAGAGTTCAAAGGTCAAAGTTTCAAGTTTCAAGTTCCAGGTTTCAAGTTCTTGGCTCTCGCACTTGTTCCCGTGTTCCTGTGTTCTTTGTTCTTTCGTTCCCCGGCGTCAGCAGCCGCCCGCCGGGAGTGGGATCGACCGTGCCGGTCCCAAAGACGGTCCTACCGCGTACCAGCGTACGGACGATCCGCCCGCGCAGCGCTTTGCCGAGGTAGGGACTGTGCCGGTGCCGGTAGTACAGATCGGTCGATTGTAGAACAAACTCGTCGTCGAGATCAACCAGCACCAGATCGGCATCGGTCCCGACGGCGATCCTACCTTTGGTCGGCAGATCGAAGCGCCGGGCCACAAACGCAGCGGTGATCGCGGCGATCGTCGTCAGCGGCAGCCCGCGCGCGTGGTAGCCGTCGGTCAGCAGCACATGCAGCAGCGACTGGCAGCCGGAGATCCCGCCCCAGACCTTGAAAAAGTTGGCATCGGTCTTAAGATCCGCCGGAGACGGCGAGTGATCCGACGCCACCATCGGCAGCGTGCCGTCGAAGATATGCTCCCAGAGCGCGGCCTGCTCGTCTTTAGAGCGCAGCGGCGGCGCGCACTTCGCCACCGCGCCCAGCTCCTCCATATCGTCATAGGTCAGCGCCAGATAGTGCGGGCAGGTTTCGCAGCTCACATCGACGCCGCGCTGTTGTGCCGCCGCCACCAGCGCCACGCCGCGACCGGTGCTGACATGCACGATATGCAGCGCGCAGCCGGTTTCGGCGGCAAACAGAATCGCCCGCTCGATCGCCTCAAGCTCAGCAAGCGCCGGACGTGAGCGGAGATAATCGTGTACGCCGGTGCGGCCCTCCGCCTGTGCCCTCCGCGCCAGCAGGCCCGTGATCTGATCGTTCTCGGCGTGCAGCGCGACGATGCGGCCCAGCTTCGCGGCGCGCGCCATGCCCTCGTAGAGCGTCAGATCGTCGACCGCCGCGAAGTCGTCGATGCCGCTGTTGGACATGAACGCCTTGAAGCCGACCACCCCGCGCTCGGCTAGCTCGTCCAGCCGCTCGACGTTGCCCGGCACCAGCCCGCCCCACAGCCCGAAATCGACCATCGATGAAGCGCGTGCCGCCGCCAGCTTCAGATCGAAGCTGGCCGCGTCCACAGTCGGCGGATGGGCGTTGAGCGGCATGTCGAAAAAGCCGGTGGTGCCGCCCGCCGCCAGCGCGCGCGTGCCCGTGGCGAAGCCCTCCCACTCGGCGCGGCCCGGCTCGTTGAAATGCACATGCGCGTCGATCGCGCCCGGCAGCACATACAGACCGGCGGCATCGATCTCGGCGGCGCTGCTGCCCTCAAGCTCCGTCTCGATCGCCACAATGCGCTCGTCGGCCACCGCGAGATCGGCCCGGATCGCTCCCTGCGGCGTGACCAGCGTTCCGCCGCGCACAATCAGATCGTAGCGGCTCATAGCGTATCCTGTTCGGCGGCGAGTAATTCCAGAAAGCGTTCGAGCACACCGATCGCCACCGCCACATCTTCGATCGTCACCGACTCGGCGGGATTGTGGCTGATGCCGCCCTTGCAGCGCACAAAGAGCATCGCCACGGGCGTGATCACCGCCAGCGAGGCCGCGTCGTGGCCCGCGCCGCTCGCCAGGTGATGAGCCGGATAGCCCAATCCGCCGACCGCCCGCGCCAGCAGATCGGCCAGCGCGGACGAGCACGGCACCGAGCGCGTATCGTGCAGCTCTTGCCAGTCGAGCGCAACGCCCCGCGCCGCGCAGATCCGCTCCGCATGCTCGTGCAACAGCCGATACGCCTGCTCGCGCCGCGCATCCTCGGCGTGGCGCACGTCCAGGCTGAGCGATACACGGCCTGGAATCACGTTGCTCGCGCCCGGCTGCGCCGTCACCTGCCCCACCGTCGCCACCAGGCCCGGCTGCTGGCGGCCCAGTGCCTCGACCGCCAGCACAAACTCGGCGGCGGCGCAGAGCGCGTCGCGGCGCAGATCCATCGGCACCGTCCCGGCATGGCCTGCCGTGCCTACAAACGTGACCGTCGCGCGGCTCTGCCCCTGGATCGCCGTGACCACGCCCACAGGCAGGTTGAGCGACTCAAGCAGCGGCCCTTGCTCGATATGCACCTCGCAGTAGCCGAGCAGCGTGTCGCCGTCGAGCCGATCCTGGTCGAGCGCGTCGGGATCGCCGCCAAACGCGCGGATCGCATCGGCCACCGTGATACCTTTCGCATCCATGAGGCGCAGCATCTCAGGCGGAAACGTTCCCGCCACGGCCTGGCTGCCGAGATAGGTGCTGCCGAAGCGCAGGCCCTCCTCGTC